>CATLIP010000235.1 GCA_949957035.1 uncultured Lachnospiraceae bacterium | reverse complement strand
GTATTAATTGCCAACCGGGGCGAGATTGCCGTCCGGATTATCCGGGCCTGCCGGGAAATGGGAATCGAGACGGTGGCGGTGTACTCAGAAGCAGACAGGGAGGCCCTTCATACCAAGCTTGCGGATGAGGCGGTGTGCATCGGTCCCGCTCCATCCTCGGAAAGCTACCTGAGTATGGACCGTATTATCAGCGCAACCATTATTACAGGAGCAGATGCGATACACCCCGGTTTTGGTTTTCTGTCGGAGAACAGCAGATTTGCAGAGCTGTGCGAGCAGTGTAATATTACATTTATCGGACCGGATTCTAAGGTCATTGCAAAGCTTGGAAATAAGCAGGAGGCAAGAAACACCATGGCTAAGGCGGGCGTGCCTGTGATTCCCGGAAGCACAGAGCCAATATATGACGCCACCGCCGGGGCAGAGACTGCCAGAGAAATCGGCTATCCGGTCATTGTAAAGGCGGCTCTGGGAGGAGGAGGCAAGGGAATGCGCACCGCCGATACACCGGAGGAATTTGAACAGAGTTTTCTGACCGCACAGAAAGAAAGTCAGATGGCCTTTGGCGACGATACCATGTATATTGAGCATTTTGTGCAGCATCCAAGACATATTGAGTTTCAGATTCTTGCAGACCATTATGGAAATGTGGTTCATTTAGGAGAGCGCGACTGCTCTATTCAGAGGAATCATCAGAAGATGATTGAAGAGTCGCCTTCTGTAGCTCTGTCGCCTAAGCTGAGGGAGAAGATGGGAGAGGCGTCGGTGAGAGCGGCCAAAGCGGCCGGTTATCAGAACGCGGGAACCATAGAATTTCTTCTGGAAAAGAACGGGAATTTTTATTTTATGGAAATGAATACCCGGATTCAGGTAGAGCATCCCGTTACGGAATGGGTGACAGGGATTGACTTGATTAAGGAACAGATACGGATTGCGTCCGGCAAGAAGCTTTCGTTTGTCCAGAGCGATATACATCTGAACGGCCACGCTATTGAATGCCGCATTAATGCGGAAAATCCTGCAGAAGGATTCCGACCTTCCCCCGGGACCGTTACGGATATGTACCTGCCGGGCGGCAAGGGGATTCGAATTGACTCCGCCATTTACAGCGGATATACGATCCCTCCCTACTATGATTCCATGGTGGCAAAGCTGATTGTGTGGGCGAAGAACCGCAGCGAGGCTGTGAGGAAGATGCGAAGCGCCTTAGGCGAGGTAATTATCGAGGGAATCGAGACGAACGTGGATTACCAGTATGAGATTCTGAACCGGCCTGATTATCTTTCAGGCAATATTGATATAGAATTTATTGCGGAAAATGAAAAGGAACTGGCGAAGGCAGTGAGTAGAGAATGAGATTCATCCGGTAAGGTTTTAAAGGTGACGTTTTATGAAGTTGGATAATGTGTTTAAGAAGACCAGACTTTCGTCTGGAAGAAAAGGCTATATTTCGTTAAGCTCCGCAAAACCGGAGGTGCCGGAAGGACTTTTGCGGAAATGTAATAAGTGCGGCGCCGCCATTATTGCACAGGATGTAAAGAGCGATTATTACATCTGCCCTAAGTGTAAAGGATATTTCCGCGTACACGCATACCGGCGTATTAAGATGGTGGCGGACGCAGGCACATTTGAGGAATGGGACGAGGGGCTTACGGCGCCGAATCCCTTGGAGTACAAGGGATATGAAGAAAAACTTGACGCACTCAGGGAGAAAACAGGCTTGAAGGAAGCAATCGTCACAGGAAAGGCCCGGATTGATGGGACGGATGTAGTTTTGGGCGTCTGTGACGGGCGGTTTCTCATGGCAAGTATGGGAGAAGCGGTAGGAGAGAAGATTGCCAGAGCGGTGGAGCGGGCAACAGGAGAAGGTCTTCCGGTCATTCTGTTTGCCTGTTCAGGAGGCGCCAGAATGCAGGAGGGAATCGTCTCGCTGATGCAGATGGCGAAAACCGCGGCGGCCTTAAAGCGCCACAGTGACGCGGGACTTCTGTACATCAGCGTGCTGACGGACCCCACCACCGGAGGCGTGACGGCCAGCTTTGCCATGTTAGGCGATGTGATTTTAGCGGAGCCGAAGGCCCTGATTGGATTCGCCGGTCCGAGAGTGATTGAGCAGACCATTGGACAGAAGCTGCCGAAAGGTTTTCAGAGTTCAGAATTTCTGCTGGAGCATGGTTTCATAGACGGGATTGTGGAGCGGCCCAGACTTAAGGAGACTCTCTCGCAGATTGTGAATCTGCATAAGTCCCCAAAAGCGGATGTGTGTGAAGCTAAAGCGGCAGACAATGATATGGCAGGCAGGGAATCCGGAGCTGTTAATAATAAACTTGCCAGAGCATGGGACAGAGTACAGTTGTCACGTATGAATGACCGTCCGGTGGGAAGCGATTATATCAGGGAATTGTTTACTGATTTTGTGGAATTTCATGGAGACAGGTATTTTGCGGACGACAAGGCTGTCATCGGAGGGATTGCCAGATTTCGAGGGCGTCCTGTGACGGTGATTGCACAGGCGAAGGGTACGAACACCAGGGAGAATATCGAGCGGAATTTCGGTATGCCTTCTCCGGAGGGATATCGTAAGGCGCTGCGGCTGATGAAGCAGGCGGAGAAGTTTTGCCGTCCCGTCATTTGCTTTGTGGATACTCCGGGCGCATTTTGCGGACTGGAGGCAGAAGAGAGAGGACAGGGGGAGGCTATCGCCAAAAATATCTATGAGATGTCTGGGTTAAAGGTTCCTGTTCTTTCAATTATTATCGGAGAAGGAGGAAGCGGCGGAGCCCTTGCCATGGCTACGGCGAATGAAGTGTGGATGCTGGAAAATTCCATCTATTCGATTCTGTCCCCGGAAGGGTTCGCAAGTATTCTGTGGAAGGACAGCTCTAAGGCGAAAGAAGCGGCGGAGGTAATGGGGCTGACGGCAGAGGACCTGTACCGGATGGGAATTGTGGAGCAGGTGTTGGCAGAACCGTCCCCCTATACTATAGAAAATATGAAAGAGGTAACGGGAAGACTGGCAGGCAGGATTGAAGATTTTTTGGTACGATACGGGAAAATGTCAGAGACGGAGCTTATGAAGCAGAGATATGACAGATTCCGTAATATGTAGCCTGTTTAAAGCCGTAACTGTAACAACTATAGGGCAAAAGAGTGGAAAACCGTAAAAGAAGTTGTTGATTCTCTGATGGCAGAGAGGGTATAATAGAAGGCAGCAAGACTGTTTCATTCTGGTTTTACAGCAGTACCAAAGCCGGAAAAAGGAGAGAAGGAATGGAAAAGGCGTATGTGACGATTAATAATGTCCTGGTAAATCTGATTAATGAAATCTGGGAGCTTGAGGAGAAGGCTATCATTACGGAGGAATTTAAGGATCTGACCAATAATGATATGCATGTCATCGAGGCAGTCGGCACAGGTGAGGGTAAGAATATGTCTTCTATTGCCCGGAGGCTTAATATTACGGTAGGGTCTCTTACGACTGCCATGAATAGTCTTGTGAATAAGAAATATGTGGAACGCCGAAGAAGTGAAGAGGACCGCAGGGTGGTGTTTGTGAAGCTGACGCCCAAGGGGATTCGGGCCTATAAGCACCATGAGGACTATCACAGGCAGATGACCCAGGCGGTGGTGGATAAACTTGACGAGACAGAGATGCCGGTTTTGCTTAAGACGTTAGACGCATTGTCGGAGTTTTTCGCCGGATATAGTAAGAAGAAGGAGTCGTAGGTTATGGTTAGAGGGGTTATTTTTGATATGGACGGGCTGATGCTCGATTCGGAGAGGCTTACCTCAGGTTTCTGGAAACAGGCGGGCGAGCGTATAGGAGAGGATATTCCCATGGAATTTCTGGACAGTTTTCGAGGGAGGAATCCGGCGGCAATTCAGGAGGCGTTTCTAGAGCAGTTTGGGCCGGAGTTTGAATTTGAGCGCTGCCGGGATATCAAGACAAGGCTTCAGTATGAGTATGTCAGGGAG
>CATLIP010000234.1 GCA_949957035.1 uncultured Lachnospiraceae bacterium | reverse complement strand
TTACCTGTCCCCACTGCCTCTTCTTAAGCTGCTTCTCGATTTCCTCCAGCAAATCTTCCGCCTCATCCTCCTCAATACTCAAGTCGGCATTTCTCATAATACGGAAGGGATAACTGCATACGATATCGTAATTGAGGAAAAGTTTGTGGATGTTTCTTTCAATGATTTCCTCAAGCAGAATCACTTTCATCCCGTCTCCGCCCGGAATCGGCACAATACGGGACAGCACGCTTGGCACCTGTACGGTGGCAAATTCCATTTCTCCCCCGCCGTTCTTCTTTTTCATCAATGCCCCAAGATTCAAGGATTTATTTCTGATTAACGGAAAGGGCCTGGAAGAATCCACCGCCATGGGCGTCAGGACAGGATATACATTGTCCGAAAAATATCTGTCCACATAGGCGCCGTCTTCTTTGCTTAACTCCTCATGGTGCCTGATAATATGAAGTCCGTTGTCCATAAGCTGTGGCGTCAGGGAACGGTTGTAGACGGCGTACTGTTGTTCCACTAATTTATGTGTCTCCTCGTTCACCTGGGTAAGCTGCTCCAATGCAGTCAGCCCGGCGATATCTTTTTTCTTATATCCAGCATTGACCATGTCCTTGAGAGATGCGACCCTGACCATAAAAAATTCATCCAGGTTAGATGCCGTGATACTCAAAAATTTCAACCGCTCAAAAAGCGGGTTTTTCTTGTCCTTCGCCTCGCCCAGAACCCTTTTGTCAAAGAGAAGCCAGCTCAACTCTCTGTTTGTATAATATGCAACATTTGAAAAGTCCATCTGTCTTTACTGCCCCTTTCTCAGCCTTTCTGCCGGATTACCGGCCGCACACTAAACACTTCCTCGAAAAACTCCGCCCGTCTGCCGAACAGCCCCTTTTCCACCGTGATATCGATAGACGCATCCACCGTAATTATAAGCTGCTCATCCCGAAGCGTCGTCCTGACATTCTTAAATTTCTGTTTGTGGCTCCTGTCCAGCCCGTTGGCGACCTTAAGAATCGCCGTCAGCTTGGCAATCGTCAGGTAATCTTTCCTGCCGATAGCGACATTGGTGCCCATCGCCTCATAATAAGCAAAATCCATATGGTTGTACTTAACCACATTCGCCACAATCTCCCGCTCTGCTAAGGACAACCCGATAATCTCCGTGGACATGATAATGTTATAGGAACATTCCCCCAGGTTTACCAGGCTGATATACTTGCCGCAGTCATGCAACAACGTGGCTATGCGAAGGAGAAGCCTCTCACGCTTTCCCAATCCGTGCACTTTCTTCATACTGTCAAAAATCGTCAGCGCAATCTTCTCAAGCGTCTCGCCCCGGCGCTTGCTGCCCATATACCGCTTACTGATATTCTGGGCACAGGCAATGATATCCTGTTCAAAATTATGGCTTTCTTTAATCAGCTTATTCTTTTCCCCATATTCATACGCCATGCCGTCGCACAGGCTCACTCCCGGCGCCCAAATCAGTTTGGCGTCCATTACCTTGGCAATCCGGTTGATTAACATGCCTGATATGAACAACAACGCCACATTTTCCTCCGGCATACCCAAAATACGCGCCACTTCCTGGACAGACTTAGCCCGGATGCGTTCTAAGAACCTCTCCATAGCCGGCGCCTCCACACTGGTCTGCTCCAGTCCTGCTACATTCTTGCCCACCACGGAAGAAATGTAATCATCCACCACGATAATATTCTCTATCGCCCTGTCTTTCAAATACAGCTTCTTAAAAACAGCAAGCTGGGAACTAATCATCTCGTCAAGCATACTCTCGTTTTGTTCCGGGCGGATATTCAGTCTCCCAAGCTGGTCCTGCAGCCTGAGGACGCCCATACGCATAGTCTGGGTCGTCACTAACGTATCTTTGTCAAAAAGCGATATCTGGATGCTGCCACCTCCGATATCCACGATAGCAGTGCCTTTCTCTATAATCTTATTAAAGGCATCCCCGCAAGAAGCAATCGATTTATAATCCAGGAACCGCTGTTCCGAATTGTTTAACACTTCTATCGTGATTCCCGTCCTCTGGGTAATCTGGTCAAGCACAATCATTGTGTTGTCCGTCTCCCTGATGGCACTGGTGCCGTATGCTTTATAGCTGTCCACCCGGTAGCCCTTCATAATCTCCCCATAATCACGCAATACCCTGCATAGCTCGTCTATCCTCTCATTGCTGATTTTACCGTTTGCAAAAGTGTCCGAGCCTAAGTCAATACGATGCCTGATATGGTCAATTTCCTTAATTCCATTTTTCGCAGAAATCTCAAAAACTTTCATTGCCAGTTCATAAGAACCCACATCAATCGCCGCAAATGTCTTCATAACTGATTGCTTCCTTTACATGTATATATTCTTTCAAGCCTGATGCCCCCGCAGATAATCAATATACTGCTGCGCCGTCCTGCCCGACAGTCCGCCGTGGGCAAGCTCCCATTGCCCCGCTTCCAAAAGCAGTTCTTCTTCGTTCACCGTGACGCCGTAGCGGGCTGCCAGCCCTTTTACGATTTCCTGGAACTGTTTCTTGTCCGGGCCACGGAAGAAAATCGTCACGCCGAAACGGTACACGAGAGACAGTTTCTCCTGCACGGTATCGCTTGCGTGCATGTCCTCCCGTCTGCCCTCTTTGTCGCTGTAATTCTCTCTTATCAGATGGCGTCTGTTGGAAGTTGCATAAATGAGCACATTGTTCGGCTTCTTTTCCAGGCCTCCCTCAATCACCGCCTTCAGATATTTATATTCCGTCTCAAACTCTTCAAAACTCAAATCATCCATATAAATGATGAACTTATAATTCCTGTTCTTAATCTGCGCAATTACATCATTTAAATCTTCAAGCTGATGCTTATAAATCTCAATAATACGCAGCCCCTTGTCATAATATTCGTTGGCAATCGCCTTAATGCTTGTAGACTTTCCCGTTCCTGCATCGCCGAAAAGCAGACAATTGTTCGCTTTTCTGCCCGACACAAAAGCGTCCGTATTATCGGTCAACTTCTTCTTGGGAATCTCATATCCAATCAGGTCGTCTAACTGGACATGGGATATGTTGCGGATTGGCTCTATCCATGCGCCCTCCTGTGTGTGCACCACGCGAAATGCTTTATGTAAACCAAATTTCCCCACACCGTACTCATGATAGAATCCTGTCAGAACGGCCTTCATCTCCAATGCACTCTCACACACCGCAAACTGCTGCGCCAGACGGCATATCCTGTCCCTAATCTTCGTGCTATAGACTCTGCTGCTCTGGGTAGGGCTCTCGTAATCAAGCACAAGATTAAACTCCGGCGCCTTAAGCACTTCCGTCATCTCCGTAAAATTAAAATCAAAAAACTCCTTGAAAACGGTGATATCATGGAGCGCAAACTGGTTGATGCTGCCTTCTACTTCTCCTCTGATTTCACACGCCACACTGTAACAATTCTCATCGTTCACCAACAGGTTTGTCAGATAACAGTGCCATAAATTCCCGGACAATCCGTACGCCGCCGCCATCTCAAGCAGTCCATGCATACATTCATAGAACAGCGGGCGGGCCCGTCCGTCCCCGGAACGGTAACGGTCCATCAGCCATACCATATCGTTTAGAATCTTTCTGTCCTGCTTACCTTTATAAATAACCAATTCTTCTTCCTTCATACGAATCCTCCATTCGTCCGCCACTCACTCATTCCCCAGTATACGCATATTCCTTGCCTCCTCCCGCAATCCCCGCAGCGCATTCTTCACCGCGCCGTCCGCCAGATTGCCTTCAAAGTCAATAAAAAAACGGTACTCCCAATTTCTCTCCTCGATGGGCCTGCTCTCGATTTTCGTCATATTCAGACCGTTATAGATAAAATGAGACAACATATGGTACAAAGAACCACTCTCATGGGGCACTTCCAGGCAGATGCTCACTTTTTTTGCATTCTTGAGGAAAATTCTCTGGTTTGTGACAATAATAAACCGGGTGGAATTTGTCTCTGACTGGTTCACAC
>CATLIP010000233.1 GCA_949957035.1 uncultured Lachnospiraceae bacterium | reverse complement strand
ACTCCTGTAAGCCCTGAACTGCTTCCGCCGAAGGACGGAGAGATTGCGCAGAAGACGGAGGACTTAGTGGGGCCTTATGAGCTCCATGATTTCTTCTTGTATTATCTGTTGAGATTCGGATATGAGCCTGCCAAGATTTTCCGGCTGGCGAGATATGCGTTTCATGACGAATACGATGAGGATACGATTTATAAATGGCTTGAGACATTCTTAAGAAGATTTTTTACACAGCAGTTCAAACGCTCATGCCTGCCGGACGGACCGAAGGTCGGTACGGTTGCGTTGTCTCCCAGAGGGGATTTAAGGATGCCAAGCGACGCCTGCGCTGCAGGCTGGCTTGAGAATCTCAGGAGTGCGCGCGAGTCTTAAGGGCGTTTGGAACATGAAAAAGTAAGAAGCGTAAAAGGGGAAGGACAGGTATGAAGGCGAACAAAGAAATTGCAGTTGAGAAATTCAAAAAGGGTTACAACTGCTGTCAGGCGGTAGTCTGCGCTTATTGTGAGGAATTGGGAGTCAAAGAGGAAGATGTATTCAGACTGACAGAGGGATTTGGCCTTGGCATGGGAGGCCTGCGGGATACCTGCGGGGCAGTCACAGGGATGTTTTTGACCATCAGCCTTGCCAACAGCGCCGGAGATATGGAGAATCCACGAAAGACCAAGATGGATACTTATGCAAAATTCCGTGAGGCGGCGGCCAGATATCGTGAAAAGAACGGTTCCATTTACTGCAGGGAGCTTAAGAGTATGGACGGACCTCAGCCGCTTCCTTGCTGTATCCAGTGTGTAGAAGACGCGGCGAGCTTAGTGGATGAGTATTTTAGAGATAGTGAGAACATGGATAGAGTATAATATAAATCAGCTGTGCAGCTGTTGCCGCGTAATGGACAGGCCGGCGGCTTTCGGGTATCCTTTGCGGTATCAGCTGCACAACGAAAATTTTTGTTACTTGCGGGAGATATCAATCCGGTCTCGGAGTTCCTGCATCTGAAGATCCAGCTCTTCAATGGAATCTGCGCACATTCTAAGCTGTTTTACAATTTCATCCGTATCTCCCACATTTTTTTTATACTTTAGCTTATGTTCCAGGCTTGCCCAGAAATCCATGGCAATGGTTCTAAACTGTATCTCAACTTTCATATATTTCTTCCCGTTAGACAAAAAGATAGGGACGTCCAGAATCAGGTGAAGGCTCCGATATCCGTTCGGCTTTGGGTTTTTTATGTAGTCCTTCCGGCGTACCAGAACGATATCGTCCTGCTTGATGAAAAGTTCAGCGAGACGATAGATGTCATCCGGGAAAGAGCAGATGACGCGAAGTCCGGCTACATCTGCCAGATTCTCACGAATGCTATCCAGTGTGATAGGATATCCTTTTCGCTCCAGCTTTTCATAAATGCTTTCCGGTGATTTTAGTCTGCTTTTAATGGCCTCAAAGGGATTCCGATTATATACTTGGGAAAACTCAGCGTTCAGTACCTTTAGCTTTGTCTCAACCTCAAGGATAGCAGAACTGTATTCCATCATGAGATGATTGAAGGACCTTGCATCCCTTAGCTGTTCGGCCTGCATCTGAATAATCTGGTCCTGCTTTTTCAGCGTTATTGCCTGTTCTGCTACCGTCGCTTCCAACTGGTTCTTGCAGGCAAATAATTCGATTGCGTTTTTAACCCGATTGATTACAATAGAGCTTTCAAAGGGTTTGTGGATAAAATCAGAGATACCTAAATGAAAGCAGCGGTTCTCAATCTCGATTGCGTGTTCGCTGCTGATTATGAGTACCGGGATGTGCTTGATCCAGTCATTCCGGCGCATCTCTTCGATTACGGCAAATCCATCAAGCTTCGGCATCCGAAGGTCCAGAAGCAGCGCGGAAATCTCGGCCCGGTATTTTCTTAGCTTCTCCAAAGCCTCGGCCCCGTCTGCCGCTGTCTCAATCACATATTCGTCTTTTAGTATATCGTATAATAATTCGCGGTTTAGTTCCGCGTCGTCTACGACCAGTATTTTTTCCATATTCTCTTACCTCTTTTTCCGAGTGTATCCTTTGTTGTTTTTAGATATAGTATACTTGATTTTTCAGGAAATGGGAAGGGATTGCGCGATATGTGAACAAAAATTTGACTTGTATGGGATATTTTTTGGTGAGAATATGTATTGTATTCAGGCGATACTTTCTATATAATAGATAAAGTTTTCTATTTTTACATAAGAATTAGGGATGCAGCCTATTGAAGGGCAGAATTTAAAAATATAAGGAGGAATGAATATGGAAAGAGATATGACTGCAGGAAGACCGGCGAAGATTCTGCTGAATTTTACAATTCCCATTTTTATCGGAAATGTATTTCAGCAGTTCTACAGTATGGCGGATACGGTAATTGTAGGAAAGTTTGTCGGAAATACGGCGTTGGCGGCTGTGGGAGCATGCGGTACGCTCACATTTTTGATTCTTGGATTTCTGATGGGGATGACGGCAGGATTTACCGTTGTGACTGCCCAGCACTATGGAGCGGGGAATCAGAAGGCCATGCGCCAGTCGGTTGCGTCTGCGGCAATCCTGTCGCTGATTGTCTCTGCCATACTTACTGTGCTGAGTATGGCGATGATGCAGAATATTCTGCGCTGGATGAATACCCCAGAGGATATGTATGGACAGGCGTATGCCTATATCATGGTTATCTGCGGCGGGATAGTGGCGCAGGTGTTGTATAATCTGCTGGCGGGAATCTTAAGGGCAATCGGAGACAGCAGAAGACCCCTGTATTTCCTGATTCTGGCCGCACTCCTGAACATTGTGCTGGATTTGGTGTTTATCATGGTATTCCACATGGGGGCGGCAGGGGCGGCTTATGCCACCGTAATTTCCCAAGGGGTATCGGGGCTTCTGTGTCTGCTCTACATTATAAAATATGTGCCAAAGCTGCACCTTTGCAGAGAGGACTGGAAGATGGATTGGAGTCTGATGAAATGGCAGATGAAGATAGGGTTCCCTATGGCGTTTCAGTTTTCCATCACAGCAATCGGAACCATTGTAGTACAGACGGCGTTAAATGTATTTGGCTCTGTGGCTGTTGCAGGCTATTCGGCGGCGGTGAAGATTGAACAGATTGTGACACAGGCTTATATCGCGCTGGGAACGGCGATGTCAACCTACTGTGCTCAGAACATGGGAGCCGGAAAGATATATAGAATCCGGCAGGGATTTCGCAGCGCCACATGGATGGGAGAGGTCTATGCGGTCTTAACAGGAATGATTGTGTTCTTTTGGGGAAAATCCATGACGGTATTGTTTGTTTCGGAAAATGTCAGAGAGATTACGGAGTATGTGGATATCAGCCTGCGTTGTGCCGCCATTTCTTTTGTGTTCCTGGCAGTGGTCAATATCTATCGGAACGGTATTCAGGGCATGGGTTTCGGGCTGTTGCCTATGACGGCAGGAATTGCAGAGCTTGTGGGGCGGAGCATGGCTGCGGTGGCTGCCTCCGGATTCGGAAGCTATCTTGGAATCTGTATGGCAAGCCCGGCGGCATGGGTGCTTGCTTCAGGATTACTTCTGGGGATGTACTTTAGAATTATGCATAATTATAAAGTAAAAGGAATGTTGGAACCGGGCGAAGAGGAAGCGGTTCCTGTACTGAAGAAGAGATATATATAACGTGGAAAGAGGGCTGTCAGTAAATGGCAGCCCTCTTTTATAAGGTAAATGTATGAAATTTGCTATTTCTTTACATTGACGCTTTCAAACTCGTCAATAATCTCCTGAGAAGGAGCTTTTGTAGCCAGACTCACTACAATAATCATAATCAGTGACACCAGAAATGCCGGAAGCAACTCATAGATGTCAAGGATTCCACCTAACGGACGAACCATGTATTTCCAGATAAATACCATTGCGCCGCCTGCGATCATTCCGGCAAGTGCGCCCTGTAAGGTCGTACGTTTCCAGAACAAAGCGCAAATCATAACGCCTGCGAAAGCAGCGCCCATACCGGCCCACGCGAAGGATACGATTCCGAATACG
>CATLIP010000232.1 GCA_949957035.1 uncultured Lachnospiraceae bacterium | reverse complement strand
GAGGATTTCACGGAGCTTAAGTCAAATCCAAGACTGGGGCAGGCTGTGGAAATCATACGTGTGGAGGTAGAGGAATTTACTTGTAAGAGTCACTGCAGAGAAAAAGTGTAGAATTAATGCTTTAATCTGTGAAAGTGTTATGGTATACTATTAACGATTACGAAAGGATGGATTATAGAATGTCAGAGAAGAAGAAAGTCATTATGCTCGGCAATGAAGCCATTGCCCGGGGCGCCTATGAAGCGGGTGTGAAGGTATCCGCCGCCTATCCGGGCACTCCAAGTACAGAGATTAGCGAATATCTGGTACAGTATCAGGACGACCTGTATTGTGAGTGGTCACCGAATGAGAAGGTTGCGACAGAGGTTGCAATCGGAGCGTCCGTTGCAGGAGTGCGCGCAATGTCCTGTATGAAGCATGTAGGCTTCAATGTGGCGGCAGACCCGGCATACACTGTTTCCTATATGGGAGTGAACGGCGGGCTTGTGATTGTTGTGGCAGACGACCCGGGGCTTTACAGCTCCCAGAACGAGCAGGATACCAGAATGGTTGCCCGCGCTGCCCAGCTTCCGGTGCTGGAGCCCTCGGACAGCTTTGAGGCCAAAGAATTTATGAAGCAGGCATTTGAGTTAAGCGAACAGTTTGACCGCCCATTTGTGTTCCGTACGACAACAAGACTTGCACATTCTCAGGGAGTTGTAGAGCTTGGAGAGCGCAAAGAGATGGCTGATAAGCCCTACGAGAAGGATATTAGAAAAACGGTGATGATGCCGGCCAATGCGAAACTGCGTCACGTTGAGATAGAGAAGCAGAATCTTAGGCTTTCAGAAGCAGCCAATACGCTTTCCATTAATAGAGTAGAGATGAATGACACAAAGATTGGCGTGATTGCCAGCGGGATTCCCTATCAGTATGTTAAGGAGGCCCTGCCGGAGGCATCGGTGCTGAAGCTTGGAATGGTAAACCCGCTTCCAAGGAAGCTGATTGAAGATTTTGCGGCCAAGGTAGAGAAGCTGTATATCATTGAAGAGCTGGACCCGGTGATTGAGGAACAGGTAAAGTCTTGGGGAATCAAGGCTGTGGGAAAAGAAATCTTCACTGTGCAGGGTGAGTACAGCGCCAACATGATTCGTCAGGCGGTTCTTCTAGAGAAATTAGAGATTAGAGAGCCTGCGAAGGCTCCCGTCAGACCGCCGATTCTCTGTCCGGGATGTCCTCACAGAAGTGTCTATTATGTGGTAAAAAAGCTGAATTTACATGTGGCAGGAGATATCGGATGCTACACCTTAGGCGCCGTTGCGCCTCTTAGCGCCGTTGACACCACAATCTGTATGGGAGCAAGTATTTCCAGTCTCCATGGTATGGAGAAGGCGAAAGGGAAGGAATACATCAAGAACTGGGTAGCGGCTATCGGTGATTCTACATTTCTCCATACAGGCGTTAATTCTCTGATGAATATGGTATATAATAAGGCAACCGGAACAGTACTGATTCTGGATAATTCAACCACAGGCATGACGGGACATCAGGATCATGCAGCGACCGGAAAGACACTTATGGGGGAGCCGACTTATGCGATTGACATTCCGGCGCTTTGTCGTGCAATCGGCGTCAGGAATGTGACAGAGGTGAACGCATTTGATCTTGAGACGCTTGAAAAGGTTCTAAAAGAAGAGGTTGCGAGAGACGAGGTGTCGGTGATTATCACAAAGACTCCCTGCGTGCTGCTCAGTAAAGAGAAGAAGCCTCTATACATTGCTTTGGAGGACAAATGCAAGAAATGCGGTATGTGTATGAAACCGGGCTGTCCTGCTATGACAAGAAGAGAGAACGGGACGATTTACATAGACGATACTATGTGTACAGGCTGCGGACTATGCAAAGAGCTGTGTAAATTTGACGCAATTGAGTTAGTAAAGGCAGGTGACAGATAATGGCGACGAAAAATATTATGATTGTGGGAGTCGGAGGACAGGGAACCCTTCTGACCAGCAGAATATTGGGCGGCCTGGCTACTGCCGGAGGATATGATGTGAAGCTCTCGGAAGTCCATGGCATGGCGCAGAGAGGCGGAAGCGTGGTGACATTCGTCCGCTATGGCGAGAAAGTTGCAGAGCCAATCGTGGAGGAAGGTCAGGCAGACGTGCTCATTGCATTTGAAAGGCTGGAAGCCCTCCGTTATGCACATTTCCTTAAAAAAGACGGCGTGCTGATTATAAATGACTGGAGAATCGACCCCATACCCGTGGTGATTGGAGCCGCAGAGTATCCGGAAGGAATCATAGAGACATTGAAGCAGGAGCACAAGGTATATACGGTAAATGCGACGGAGGAGTCGAAGAAGCTGGGCAACCCAAAGGTATTTAACCTGATTGTATTGGGAATTGCAGCACAGCATATGGATTTCACGAAAGAGGAATGGTATCAGGTAATCGAGAATACCGTACCCCCTAAGACTACAGACATCAATAAACAGGCCTTTGATGTAGGGTATCATCTTGCGGCAGAATGATGCCGGCTTGCCGCTAAGATATCTATAGAAAAGCAGTATCTTTATATTTGGAGGTGGTAGATTGTATCGAAAAATACGTGCATGGAGCGCCTCATACTTTGGGAACCTTCGTCCCGTCAACCACATTTGACGACGGAGCGCCATGTATCCCGACAACGATATTTGCCGGCGGAGAGCATGTGACCGTCATGCCAACAGGGGGCGAAGGGTATTTTTACAGGTTGGCAGACCGGAATTTCATTCCGTACCACAGTAAAAATAAAATTCATGACAGGAGTATGAGAAAATGGCAGGAGTAGCAATAGAAAACTGGAAAGAAACAATCAGAGACCCGAAGATTGAATGTATGAGCAGGGACGAGATGAACGCCCTTCAGAGTGAACGTCTGGTAAAACAGGTGAAGAATGTTTACGAGCATGTAGAATTTTACCGTAAAAAAATGGACGGCCTGGGCGTAGAACCCGGCGACATCAAGGGAATTGAGGATATCCATAAGCTTCCTTTCACGACAAAGGAAGACTTAAGGGACAATTATCCCTTTGGGCTTCTGGCGGTTCCCAAGGAGAAGATTGCCCGTGTACAGGGAACCTCCGGAACCACCGGAAAACTGACGCTTGCTTCTTATACGCAGAAGGATGTCGACGTATGGGGAGAGTGCGTTGCCAGAGGTCTGGTGATGGCAGGGCTGTCGGCGGCGGACCGTATCCACGTATGTTACGGTTATGGCCTGTTCACCGGAGGAATGGGTCTGGACTTAGGAGCGCAGGCGTTGGGAGCTATGGCAATCCCAATGTCCTCCGGCAATACGAAGCGCCAGTTGATGTGTATGGAAGACTTCGGAGCGACCGCATTTGCATGTACCCCTTCTTATGCATTGTATCTGGCAGAAGCGGCACAGGAGGCAGGAGTGGTTGAGCGTCTGCAGATTAAGGCAAGCATCAACGGTGCGGAGCCTTGGACAGACGAGATGCGTAAGAAGATTGAGAGTATTTTCCATATTAACAGTTTCGATATCTACGGACTGTGTGAGATTACAGGCCCGGGCGTTGCTATGGACTGTATCCACCACAAGGGACTGCATGTGTATGAGGATTATTTCTATCCGGAGGTGCTAAATCCGGCAGACCAGTCTGCATGCGGGGACGGCGAGACCGGGGAGCTTGTGTTCACCACTCTTGCAAAAGAAGGAATGCCTCTTATCCGTTATCGGACAAAGGACCTTACCAGCATTGAGCACAGTGTTTGCGAATGTGGAAGGACTCTGCCCAGAATCCAGAAATTCACCGGACGTACGGACGACATGAAGGTTATCCGCGGCGTCAATGTATTCCCGACTCAGGTCGAGACTGCGCTTCTCTCCATGGGCGGCGGCGTAGCGCCTCACTATATGCTTATTGTTGACCGTGAGAACAATCTGGATGTTCTGACCGTAATGGTAGAAGTAGACGAGAAATATTTCTCCGATGAAATTCGGAAACTGGATGCATTGAAGAGCAAAGTCGGAGCCGTATTAAAGCAGGCCCTTGGCGTATCCGTA
>CATLIP010000231.1 GCA_949957035.1 uncultured Lachnospiraceae bacterium | reverse complement strand
ATATACAAGAACCATGGCACGGTTCCCAACAATCCTGCGATTAATACAAGAGCCGCAGGTACGATATATTTCCTCGGATGATGCCAGAGGTCGCTTTCAATTTTCCAGTTCTTGATTGGATAGGACCATTCTAACCAGACAGAACCGACTGCGCCCTGCAGTGCGAAGAAGACTGCCATGAGGAAGGCATCCATACCGAGACTTCCCAACCGGGCGGCAAGGCTTGACAGGAAGATGATATCTACTGTCAGATTCACGCCGAAGATAAAGACACAGTATGAGACACAGAATAATCGTTTCTGTCCGGGCAGAAAACGAACCGCCTGATTGAGCGAAGGGTCGCAGGAGAGCAGGGTGCACAGGGGTGTGTTCATGGAGAGAATCCCAAGGCCGATTGGCAGTATGAATCCCGGCTCTGTATTGCCGAACAGTAATGGAAGCACACAGGCAATCCCGCACATGGCGGCAGTGTTGACAAGGTAGTTTTTATGTGCCGTCAGATAGCGGAAGAAGTATTTCCACATATATGCACAGCCGTTCTTCTGGGGCGCCAGTCTTGCTGCATGGACAGTCTGCCAAGGGGACTGCCTACCGGATGGCTGCCCCATATAGAATGGTTTTGCGAAAACACGATGCAATGGAAGAAAGAACCTGTAAGCATCCATATTTCTTAAAAGAACAAATATAAGGCTTGGAAGGAAGACCCCATTCATCGCGCAAAGTACGCTCACAATCAGTTCCGGCAGATTGCGGTCAGAGACAGCAAACACAGCAGACCACAGCATTGTAGTTTTCGTAATGAGCGTATAAATGCCCAGCATCCCCACATAGCCAGAGATAAACTCCTTTCCAACGAACGGGAGCATCAGCATATGTTTCAGTTGTCCCGCGTGGTCGGAGGAGGAAAGAGCCTGCCACATAATCCCGGCAGTAAATACGGTGGTCATCAGATACAGGACGGACGGGGCAATCCTGACCTGAAGTCCGGTAATATGCAGGCTGTAGAATAGGATGATTTCAGTAAAAACCGTCTTGCCGAGCCTTTCATACCTTGCCCCGAATAATTTCTTTGCAAATGCTTTATAAATGTGTTTCTTCATGCAGCGCCTCCCTGATTTTTGCTGTATCGATTTCTTCTTGTTCAAAATTCTTCCGTATTTTTCCGTTTTCCAAAACCAGCACCCGGTCAGAGGTTAGGGTGACGCTTTCTAATATGTGGGAAGAAAACAGGACGGTTCCATGTTCTTTATACCCGGCAATCAACTGGTACAAATACTCCGTACTGGCAAAATCCAGTCCGTTTACCGGTTCGTCAAGAAGAAGAAGCTCTGGCTTCAATGCAAATGCAGTGATTAAGAAAGCCTTCTTCTGATTGCCCATCGACAAATCCTTTAGCAGCATTTCCGTATACTCCCCGAAATGGAATCCTTCGACGAGACAGGATATGTCAGGAATCTTCTGCCCATACGCCGCGAATACATAGGACAGATATTCCCAAAACGTAAAGTACTGAAAGGAGTGGTCTTCTGCAAAGACGGTATAGCGGCGCAGCTTGAAATCCGGGTTCCGGAATGTGGATTCGCATCCGTCCACCAGAATCCGGTCTGCATGAAAATGTGGATGCAGACCGGAGAGCAGGTTCAGGAAGGTGGTCTTTCCGGCGCCGTTTTGCCCAATTAGCCCAATCGCTTCATGAGCGTTGATTTCTATGGAAAAATCGGTCAGTATATGCTTTCCCGGGCGATACCATGCCCGAAGGTTTTGGAACGATAACAATGGTGGGCGGTTCATACTATTTTTCTCCTTTGTCCTGTTCTTTTTTCTTCTTCCACATGGTTCGGGCGGAAAACAGGAAAACACCGCCAAGGATCAGGTATAGACCGGTCATTTCCAGATTACCGGAAATTCCACAGTAGATTGCGGCGGCCAGCCAGATGAGAGCGATAAAACTTCGGATATAAATGTGACGCATGATAAAGTCCTCCTTGCTTGAATGAATGATTTCAACTTTGTTTGTGTAACAAAGTATAACTGAAAAACCTACCGTCTGCCAAAGTGTCCGCAAACGGTAGGTTTTTGTCCATGAAATTTTTATCCGATCCCCTTATAGGAGAGTGTAGCGACTGCCCGGAACAGGCTGCCGTCATAGGAGGTCTGCACCATGCCGTCATATTTTCCGGCGGCAGTCTGCGCGCTCTTTAAGCCCCAGCCATGCAAGCCATGCTCCGTCTTCGTGGTCAGGAGCGTCCCGTCTTTTACCTGAATTTCCCCGTCATAGGAGTTCTCTGTCTTTATGACGATCATCTGATGGATGCGCCGTATGGTCAGGGAGACGAAGCGTTGCTCCGGTACGGAAACATTGCCTGCTGCTTCTAAAGCATTGTCCAGCAGGTTTCCAAGAATGGCGCAGAGGTCAGCGCTGCGGATATTGGTATTGCGGGGAAATTCCACCTGCACATCCATCCGTATCCGTTTTTCCGAAGCCGCCGCCATTTTACTGTTAATCAGATAGTCGATGGCGGTATCTCCTGTCCATACCGTATCCGCCATCTCCCGAAGCGGCTCCCAGAGATTGTCCAGATATTCTACCGCCTCTGCATAGTCTTCACGGGCAAGGAATTGCCGAAGCGTACCCATGTGGTTATGAAAATCGTGGAACAATTTTGCATTCACAGTGTAACTGCGGTTCAGCGCTGTATAGTCCCGTTCTAAAAGTTTGGCCTGGCCGGATTTCAGCCTGGCAAGCTCTTTTTCCATTACATACTGGCGGTTGAGATTGAGTACCAGTACGGACATCATTAGGATGACGGACAGAATCACCCACATATAGAGCGTGTCACTGGGGATGGGGAGTATGGTCTGATTCCCCAGTGTAACGACGGAGAGAAATCCGGTAAGCGCGATAGCAGAAGCCAGACGGAACGCCTCCTGTCCGGTCATTTCCGGCTTCCTAATTACGAAAAATGTAAGCAGTATCAGGAGCAGATTCAAGATCCAGGCAGCCCAATGGATGTTGAGAGGCGCACTTACTGAAAAAATATTGGATTTCAGCAGGATTCCCATGCCTGCCCATATCAAAAACTGCCAGAAGGTAACGGCAATCTTATAGAAAATGCTGATGAACAGGCACATCCGTATCTCTGCTTCCTGCATCCGGCTTGCGCATAAGGCCGTCCAGAGGATGACCAGCGCTAATTGGTAAAAAGGAAGTGCAGCCGTATTGCTTAGAGAATAGATACCGGCTGTGATTACGGCGATACCCGCCGCCCCGGCCAGGATTTCGGTTGCTTTCGGGCGTCCTGCGCTAAGAAGCCTGTGGATGAAGTAGAAGCAGACTGCGGCGCGCAGGCTGTCGGAGGCAATGGTTGAAAATATCATCATAAAGCCTGTCATAGATGCATCCCCCAGTAACGGTTGATCTGCTCTTTGACTTCCTGCAAATGAGAACGGCTGACAGGGAGGGCAGTTCCGTTTTTTAATACTGCCATGCCGGAATTTATCTGCATGATGTGTATGAGGTTGGCAATGCAGCCGCGGTCAATGAAGATGAATTCTTCGGAGCCGAGCTCTTCATAGACTTGCTGTAAGGAGCGGCGTACTTTGGACGTACCGGCGGCGGTGACGATGTTTACATTTTTCCCGTCGCGTTCAAGGTAAAGGATATCCTTATAGGGAATCCGTTCAAGACGGCTGCCGGCCTTTATGGTATAGGTCTTTCCCTCTTCTAACGCAAGTAATTTCAGGGCGTCAGTGATTGCCAGACGAAGGCGTTTCCCGATATCATTTTTGGGCACATAGCGGAAGATTGACAGCTCGAAAGCGTCTATGGCATACTCAATGTGGGACGTGATAAAGATAATCTTCACATCGGGAAGGAAAGGCTTGACGGCGGCGGCAAGCTCCATACCGGAGGGACCCGGCATCTCGATATCTACGAGGATCAGGTCATAGAAGAAACGGTCTTCCGTGATATCGTACAGAAGATTATCGCTTTTGGTATAGGTGTGGATTTCTCCGGCAAAGCCAGATTCGTTCAGGCATTCTTGTGTGATCAGGGCGTT
>CATLIP010000230.1 GCA_949957035.1 uncultured Lachnospiraceae bacterium | reverse complement strand
GACTATACTTTGCAGGATAAGGTTGTAGAGGGCAGATTATATGTGGAGCAGGGAATTATTGCGGGATGTGCCGGAGGCGGGTTCGAGAATATCTGTGCGGCGGCGGATATCATTCGTGGGCGTTATATTGGGGCAGATGAATTTACGTTCAGCGTATATCCGGCGAGTACCCCGATTTATATGGAGCTGGTGAAGAATGGCGCTATTGCAGATTTGATGCAGGCCGGAACCATTGTGAAGACGGCGTTCTGCGGGCCTTGCTTCGGAGCGGGGGACACTCCGGCGAATAATGCGTTTTCCATCCGCCACTCTACGCGGAACTTCCCGAACCGTGAAGGTTCCAAGCTGCAGAGCGGGCAGATTGCGTCTGTCGCGCTGATGGATGCGCGTTCCATTGCGGCGACGGCGGCGAACAAGGGCTTCCTGACTCCGGCAACGGATTTGGATGTGGAGTTTACGGGGCGGAAATATCATTTTGATCGTAAGATTTATGAGAATCGGGTGTTTGACAGCAAGGGTGTGGCGGATTCATCGGTTAAGATTAAGTTTGGCCCGAATATCAAGGACTGGCCTAAGATGGCCCCACTGCCCGAGAACCTGCTTCTGAAAGTGGTGTCTGAGATTCATGACCCGGTTACGACGACGGATGAGCTGATTCCTTCCGGCGAGACGTCTTCCTATCGTTCCAACCCGCTTGGTCTGGCAGAGTTTGCGCTGTCAAGGAAAGACCCGGCGTATGTGGGGCGTGCGAAAGAGGTTCAAAAGGCAGAGAAGGCGATTGAAGAGGGGCAGTGTCCGGTGGAAACGTTGGACGAGCTTAGGCCTGTGATGGAGAAGATTCATGAGACGTATCCGGACATTGACCGGACGAATCTTGGGATTGGTAGTACGATATTTGCAGTGAAGCCGGGGGATGGCTCGGCGAGGGAACAGGCGGCGTCCTGCCAGAAGGTTCTTGGAGGATGGGCGAATATCGCCAATGAGTATGCCACCAAACGATACCGCTCGAACCTGATTAACTGGGGAATGCTTCCGTTTATTACGGAGGAAGGCCATGAGAAGCTGAGCTTCAAAAACGGCGACTATCTCTTTGTGCCGGAGATTAAAAAGGCTGTGGAAGAGAAGGCGGCGAAGATTAAGGCTTATGTGGTCGGGGCAGGAGAGTCATGGAAGGAGATTACTCTGAAGCTGGGTGATATGACGGATGCAGAGCGTGAAATTATCCGGAAGGGATGCCTGATTAATTATTATAGAGGATAACTTGAAAAAAATATGGGGCGGCTGCAACAGCAGCCCCCTTTTTTGACTCTTATTTATGAAAGGAATCATAGAGCGGTTTTAAGCAGGGAGGAGAAGATATGAGATGCGACACGAAGACATTTGCGCAAATGTATGAGACGGTTTATCAAGACCTGTACCGGTTTGCCCTGTGTATGTTGAGGAATCCGCAGGATGCGGAGGATGCGGTAAGTGAGGCGGTGGTGGCGGCTTATGAGAATATCGGAAAGCTAAAGAAGGAGGATGCTTTTAAGAGCTGGATATTTACGATTCTGTCCAACATTTGCAAGAAGAAGTGGAGAAATGCGGCGAGGGAGGAGACACGTTCCGATGAGGAAATGTTATTTTCCACGGCTTCGGAGGAGCCAGACATAGGAGTTGCTTTGGATGTGCGGAAGGCATTTTTTCTTCTGGAGGACGAGGAGCAGACGATTGTCGGCCTGTCTGTTTTCGGAGGATATACCAGTCAGGAGATTGGGGATGCGCTGAAGCTGAATCCCAATACGGTGCGATCGAAGAGGAGCCGTGCGCTGCAAAAGATGGAATGTGTATTGAGATGAGTTTAAGGAGGCGGCTGTATGGATAAGAGAGAACAGGAAGTATTAGATTTGATCAGGCAGAAGACTGCGGATGTGGAAGTGCCTAAGAGCCTTGAACCGGATGCTGTCGAAAGGATGCTTGAAGAGAAGGAGGCGTCAAAGGGAGCAGGGGCGGCTCCGGGAAAACGGAGAAGATGGGGAGCGTGGCAGACGGGGCTTCTGACGGCTGCCTGCCTGACGGCTGTGGTTGGGTTTGCGGCGTGGAGTATGTTGGATGCCGGAAAGGAGCATGTGACTACGGAGAATGTAAGGGATAACAAGGGAAACAGCTCAGAGGACGAGGAGGAAATCAGCATCAGTAAGACGATTGCCCAGGCGGAAAGCTATGAGCAAATCTATGATTACTATGAAGCATACCGTAAGAAAATGGAAGAAGAGCAGGCGTCGTATCAGATGGACGCTGCAGATATGGGAAGAGAGCTGATTGCCGAGAGCGCCGGAGGAGAAGCCGAGTCAAACGCAAGTTCCGGCAGTACAAAGTCTTCCGGGGAGGAGATGGCAATCGTAGAGGACACCATAGACGCGCCGGCAGCAACGGCGGAAGCCGGGGATATGGCTGCCGATTACTCCCAGACAAATGTGCGGCAGGAGGGCGTGGACGAGGCAGATATTGCGAAGACGGATGGAAGGTATCTCTATATTCTTGAAGACAATGGGCGTGAGATTGCCGTCGTTGATACCAAGGATGGAAAGATGAAGAAGGCTGCATCCGTTGAAGTTGATGAAAAGGAGTATATTCAGGAATTCTATGTCGTACCGGATTTGAAGAAGATGGTGGTGGTCTGCGGGCAGCAGGGCGCAGGAGATATGCTTGTGGATCCTCTTTATACTAATGGGGGTATTGGCAACAGTGGTGTGACGATAGCAGTCACTTACGATATCCAGAACCCGGAGGAACCAAAGGAAGAAGGAAAGGTGACCCAGAGCGGGGATTACCGTTCGTCGAGAATGGTGAATGGTTTCCTGTATTTATTCAGTGAGGTGTACATCTGGGGAGAGGTGGCGCAGAATGAGCCAAGGATGTATGTGCCTTTGATTAACGGTGAGCCTGTTTCAGAAAAGAATATTTATCTTCCTCCAATCAAACAGGCGAATATGTATGAGGTGATTACATCGGTGAACCTCAAGAAGCCGGACGAGACGATGGACAGCAAGGCCATTTTCTCCAAGGGCGGCCAGGTCTATGTAAGCAATAAGAATATTTACTTTTATGAGACGGAGTGGGGATATTGGAACGGCTGTGTTACCACAATCCGGAAGGTGGCGTACAAGGATGGAAAGCTGGAAGCTAAGGCGCAGGGAAAATTCGACGGCTATCTGAATGATTCGTTTTCCATTGATGAGCATGAGGGGAATCTCAGGGTAGTCACGACGGACGATGATACCAATTCGGTATATGTGCTGGATGGAGAACTTGAGGAAATCGGGGCGATTGAGAATCTGGCGAAGGATGAACGGATCTATTCGGCGCGGTTCATGGGGGATACGGGATATTTTGTAACATTCAGGGAGACTGACCCGTTGTTCAGCGTGGATTTTTCCGACCCGAAGAATCCTAAGATTATCGGAGAGCTTAAAATACCGGGGTTCTCAGAGTACCTTCATTTTTATGGGGAGGACCGTCTTTTGGGAATCGGTATGAATGTGGATGAAAAGACGATGACCACGGACGGCGCTAAGATTACCATGTTCGATATTTCGGATAAGACGGATGTGAAGGAGAAGGACACATATGTACTGAAAAATGTATATAGTACGGATGTGGCTTATGATTATAAGTCGGCATTGGTTGATTTTAACCGGAATATGATTGGTTTCTCCGGTTACACGGAAGGCGGGCAGCGGTATTTTCTCTTTTCGTATGATGAAGATAAGGGATTTATCTGTAACATGTAAGATGATATTAATGGAAACGCAATGCGCAATCCGAGAGGTATTTATATAGAAGATACTCTCTATGTGATTCA
Source organism: uncultured Lachnospiraceae bacterium (assembly GCA_949957035.1). The sequence continues at coordinate 223 of CATLIP010000230.1, read as the reverse complement.
GGGAAATATTATCGAGGCCTATAGCTTGAAGGATTATCAGAAGGTGGATGATTTGATTCTTTAAGTTGTATTTAAAAAGGAAGCTCCAAGTGCGGGGCTTCCTTTTTAGGTGCATCGACTAGAACTTTTAACGACGCAATGGTGCGGACCAGACAGCTCAGGAGTACAATTTCTAGCCGAATGGAGTACTGGTCATCCGGGAATGCAGACGGGAACGGAGAAT
>CATLIP010000229.1 GCA_949957035.1 uncultured Lachnospiraceae bacterium | reverse complement strand
GGAACTGCCACATAGATTTTGTCATATGAAGTCATGGCCTCCTGCTCTAGAATATTACCGGGCTTAAGCAGAACCCCGTAATCACTCACAGCCTCACCATAGTCTACCCTGCTTTCGCCCAGAAGCTCCTCCATATCCAAGAACCCGTCCTGTCCGGCATACTCGCTAAAAACGCTCTCCGAACACACCAGCACATCCACAGCATCCGCCCCCATAAGCGTCGTAAGAGCCGTCTTGCTGGTTGCACCTCCCTTATCGTCAGGAATATTCGCACGAATACGTACTTCGCCGTCCTTATTCTCAATACCTGCAAAGCCTGCGAAGGATTCCCCAAGCCACTGCGCTTTCTGACTGTCTCCTCCGATTACAACGGCATTAAGCAGAACTTTTGTATTCATCCCCTTGTACATATTCACACCCAGGCAAATCAGCCCAATCAGGATAACTGCGGCAGCAAGCCATGATTTATAGTACATCCACAGGTATTCAAGCTTTTTGCCAAAGGACATGGTTCCCCATGTTTCCTTGATGATATCCTCTTCCCTGACAACCTCTTCTCTTATGTCTTCTCCTCCCATTTGCGCCTCCACAATCTATATTTATCATACTGTTTTATATATCACAATTTCATGAATTTTTAAAGTATAATAATTGTGAAAGTTTTATAATCTTTCATATTTGCCTTTATATATCTGTCTTTAAATGAAGTCCAAAATTACAACATCCTTCTGACTCGGCAGGGATTCCCATAAGCCGCCACATTAGCCGGAATGTCTCTGGTTACGACACTTCCCGCGCCGATAGTCGTATTCTCCCCGATTGTCACTCCGGGAAGGACGATCACTCCTGCCCCAAGCCATACGCCGTCCCCAATATGAACCGGCTTATTAAACTGCATCCCCTTATTCCTAAGCTCAGCCTCCAGGGGATGTCCCGCAGTTGCCAGAGTGACGTTCGGCCCAATCATCACATGGTTACCGATATAGATATCTGCATCATCCACCAGTGTCAGGTTAAAATTCACATACACATTCTCCCCAAAATGCGTATTCTTCCCCCAGTTAGCCCTGAGAGGCGGCTCAATCACGCAGCCTTCACCGATATCTCCCAGAAGCTCCCTTAAAATCTCCTGCTGCTTTCTGCGGTTAGACGGCCTTGTCTGATTATACTCGTACATCAGGTCATTGTACCTCCACTGCACCTGGTATAACTCTGCATCCGACGCATCATATAACTCTCCGCTCTTCATAGTCTCTTCCGTAACCATATCTTATTCTCCTTCCAATCCTCCGCCCGGTTTCACGGCTCATACTTCTTCTCTCAATATCTCCCGGATAATACTTTCAATATCCCTTCCGGAGATGGTGATATCCTGTATCTCACATTGTTTCGAGACGACCTCTATAATCCCCAAACTATCCGCCCTATCCGCGTCATACTCAAGACTCAGGCTGTGGGGAGTCATCCCGGAGATCTCCACTCCTTCCATGACAAACGTCCCATTCTCACACCATGGATTTTTATCCACCTCAAACTGAATCTGCTTCTTTCGGTTAAAATCTAACTTCACCTTCTGCATCTGGTCATCCAATATGACCTTCCCATGGTTAATCAAGACAATCCGCTGGCACAGCGACTCAATGTCCTGGAAATCATGGCTGGTGACAATGAATGTGGTCTTCTCCTCCACATTCATCCGCCGAATAAATTCTCGAATCCCTGCCTTTGACTCGGCGTCCAGCCCAATGGTAGGCTCATCTAAAAACACAATCTTGGGGTCATGCAGAAATGCCGCCGCAATGTTGCATCTCATTTTCTGCCCCAGAGACAACTGGCGTTCCGGAATGGAAAGCAGAGGAGCAAGTCCCATAATCTCCGTAAATTTCTCCAGGTTCTCATTAAATCGCTTCTCCGGTATCTCATACAGCTTCTGAAACAGCCGGTACGACTCAATCACCGGCACGTCCCACCAGAGAATAGAACGGTTCCCAAATACTGCCCCGATGCCTTTACTGTTACGGACACGCTCCTTAAAGGGGTCTATCCCGTTAATCTTCACGCTTCCTTCCGTCGGTTTTAAGATACCGCAGAGCATCTTAATGGTAGTGGATTTCCCTGACCCGTTCGGTCCCACATACCCGACGGCTTCCCCGGCTTCTATGGAAAAATCCACACAATCCACCGCCCTTAACACCTCATAATCCGGCGCAAACATAGAGCGCAGCGCCTGACCAAGCTTCTGGGAGTTTTTTCTCCTTTTATATTCTTTGACAAGCTGCCTTACTTCTACCTGACTCATAATTTTTCCTCTCCTGTTACATAGAAACTCTATCTTTTCGAAAATTACATCTGTCTACGTTCCCGTACTGTCATATGCGCGTGTCCCCAGCTTCCAGAATACAGCCGCAGCAAAGGCAACGGCTGCCGCGCTTATGGGAAGTCCTGCCAGCACCCAGTTCCCCATCTTCCCGGTCAGATAGGCAGCCGGGTAATATCCCACGAACCCGAAAGGCAGCACATAGGTAAATACCGTCTGAATCACCCCCGGGAACGCGCCGATAGGGTATTTTGCAAACTCCCGGCAGGTCTGTACCAGCACTGCCACATCCTCGCCCTGTACTATCCAGAAATTCAAGGTATTAAAGATAGTATAAATTCCCGTATTTACGATTACCCCACATACCAGATACTCTGCCAGAAACATAAACAGACCGACACTGCACCCGATTCCTAAGTGTACCATGGAAAATATCATCGTCCCTGCATAGATTGCCATACTAATCAGCGCCGGATGATGCGCCGCCTCTCCCAGCAGTTGAAAGAACAGCGGCGCCGGACGTACCATAAGGACATCCATTCTCCCCTGATGCACCAGCGTATTAATCCCCCAAACATTGTCAAAAAATGTCATACTTATGGACTCAATCAATGCGCACATGGAAAACATAAGACAAATCTCATAGACGCCCCAGCCTCCAAGCCCGCCCGCCGCATAGGCAATCGTAAGGATTCCGATAAACCCCGACGCTTCACGCAGCAGAAGGGATATGACCATAATCACCGTATCTGCAGGATATTGGGTCATTTCCAGAAATCCCCGCCTCTGATATCCCATCCAAAGCCGCAGATAATAAACGAACCTTCTCATCTTCCCTTAACCTCCCTGCACTACAATCCTGCGGATAGAACAACTGTAGAAAATATTGGCCGCAAGCCACAGAATCAGAATCCATACTGCCTGTAATCCTATAAACTGCCATGTCTCTTTCGGAAGATATTTCCCAAGATATATATTCACCGGAACGGAGACCATTCCTGCAAAAGGCAGATAATCGAGAGCCCTCGCAATCCCTTCCGGGAACAAAAACAGCGGAACTATCCCTCCCGACAGAATGGACAGAAGCGAATTTTTTGCAAAAGCAAGGCTATAGGAGTGATTGGTATAAAAGGCGCACAAGCCCACCATAAATTCAAAGAAAAACATGATTCCTATGGAAAGGCATATACTCGTCAGGAACATGGCAAAGTTCCACACTCCGGCAGGCGCCGCTCCTCCAAGTACAAGGAAACAGATTACGGCAACCGGCGCTCCTTTAAAAACAGCAAAAAACAAAAATTCCCCCACCCGTTTTGAAAACAGCGTGAACTGTAAAGACACCGGACGCAGAAGCTCCATACCGATTGTGCCCATCCTGATCCAGTTGGACAGTTCTGAATTAATCCCTCCGCTAAACTGGGAGGACAGCATCCTTGACAGGATTACATAGGCCGTCATCTGCACAGCCGTATATCCTGCCAGGGAATCCTGCCGGCGAAACACAAACTGCCACAGGAAATAGTAGATTACAATGGATGCAAAGGTTCCTGCAATATTGAGCCAGAATGCCTTTACATATGCAAATTTTGTTAAAAATGTCATTTTAACAAGATAATAAAATTTTTCCATAGTTTTACTCCCATTCTCCGCCATTTTTCAATGTACTCTTGCTTTTAGAATACAATTTATATATACTGTATACTAATTAATATACCGACCGGACAAGCCAGCCTTCAAAGATATTTCTCCGGTCAGAAAGGAAAATTATATGAAT
>CATLIP010000228.1 GCA_949957035.1 uncultured Lachnospiraceae bacterium | reverse complement strand
AAGGGTTGTCAGCATGGGGGACTTTTCGATTGAATTCTGCGGCGGTACGCATGTAGGCAACACCGGTGCCATCACTGCGTTTAAGATTCTGTCAGAGACAGGCGTTGCCGCAGGGATACGCAGGATTGAGGCCCTTACCGCCAAGGGGCTGATGGATTACTATGCCGAGATGGAGCAGAAGCTTCTGGACGCTGCAAAGCTAATCAAGGCGACGCCGGATAACCTGGCAGAGAAGATTGGACATCTGGCGGGGGAGAATAAGGCTCTGCGCAGCGAAATCGAGAGCCTGAAGAGCAAGCTTGCCAAAGATGCGGCGAAGGATATTTTGAATCAGGTAAAGGACGTCAAAGGCGTAAAATTCCTTGCCGCGAAGGTAGAAGGTGTAGATATGAACGGGCTCTGCGGCCTTGGCGACCAGCTAAAGGAGAAACTGGGGGAAGGCGTTATCGTGCTTGCTTCCGGAGCAGAGGGTAAAGTAAGCCTGATGGCGATGGCGACCAAAGAAGCCATAGAACGGGGGGCGCATGCCGGCAATCTGATTAAGGCGGCGGCAGCCTTAGTCGGCGGCGGCGGCGGCGGACGTCCCAATATGGCACAGGCGGGAGGAAAGAACCCGGACGGGATTGGCGACGCCCTTGCAAAAGCGGCAGAGGTATTGGAGGGCCAGTTAAAATAGCACAAAAATGAAGATATTCGAGAAAAAATATTGACGTTATGGAAATATGTGTTATAATCTTATGTAGTGCAAGAAAAATACCCGATCAGTCGTATATTGCACAATATGGACTGGAGGGGAGGTTAGGTGTGAGAGTATGTCAAATGTAATCGTTAAAGAAAACGAGACGTTAGATAGCGCTTTACGCAGATTCAAAAGAAACTGTGCGAAGGCTGGTATCCAGCAGGAGATTCGTAAGAGAGAACATTACGAAAAACCAAGCGTTAGACGTAAGAAGAAGTCAGAAGCTGCTAGAAAACGCAAATATAATTAATCGTGTGCAATGGATAGAGTGTCTTAGGACACTCTATTTTTATCTTATTAGGGAGGAGAGACATCTGTGAGAATACAGGAAAAATGTATCCCTTGTATTGTAAATCAGGCAATCAGGGTAGCCGATATGGTCGGATTAAAAGAAAAAGACGATTTATTAAAAAAAGTATTCGCTTATCTAAGTACGATTGATTTTAAGGGTTCTTCCACGCCGGAATTAATTGGAGAGATTTTTTCTCTGTTAAAAAAAGAAACCGGCAATGAAGACCCCTATCTGGAAACCAGAACCCGTTATAACAAGATGTTTTTAGAGCAGGCTCCAAGGCTTGAGCAGGAAATCAATGAGTCGGGGAATCCTTTTTTGGAAAGCATTAAATATGCGATTATCGGCAACATTATTGACTTCAATCCGATTCATGAGCTGCAGTTTTCTGATATTGAGGCATATTTTGTAAGGATGAAGGAAGAGTCCTTGGAAGTAGATGATTCTGCGCTTTTGAGACAAGAAATTTGCAGAGCCGACAGATTGCTATATCTGGGAGATAATTGCGGGGAAATCTGTCTCGATAAGCTCTTAATCAAAAAGATAAAAGAGCTGAATCCGCAGTGTCAGGTCTTTTTTGCAACCCGGGGAGAGGCGGTTGTGAACGATTCTGTGGAGGAAGACGCCTACAGTGTGGGAATAGATGCTTACGCTGCGATTGTCAGCAACGGTGATTCTTCATTGGGAACTGTTCTGCATCGAACCTCTGAGGAATTTCAGGAAATTTATCAGAAGGCGGATATTGTGATTGCAAAAGGTCAGGCGAATTATGAATGTTTAAGTGATGAGAAGAAGAATATATTTTTCCTTCTCATGACCAAATGCAGGGTGATTGCAGACGATATCAAAGTTCCGGAGAAGAAGATGATTTGTATGAAGATAAAGTAGTAGTATTTTTTGGGAATCCTACAAGAACTGAGTATCTATTTTCAGAATATACTGAATATGTGAAATAGAGAAAGGAAAGCACAAATATGATGGCACAGAAAGAATCTAACTATATTTTGGATTTGATCTATAAAATGGGCGGCTACATTGACGACAACGGAATGCTTCAATTGAAAAACGGATTCTGTGTGGGCGAAAACAGTCCTCCACACGGAAAATTTTTCCGACAACTTGCTTCTTATGTGGAAAAAATGTATGGAGAAACAGGGCTTGGCAGTCTTGACGACAGGGAAGGGCGGATGGTTCATCAATTTCGGATGTATATTGACCGCCACAATATTGCCTATATCAGAGAAAATTTTAAGAAAGACGGGATGACGGACGAGGAGGCTTTGGAGGCATATGTGCGGGCGCCCAAGGAGCAGGGCGGGCTTAATGGCGCAAAGCTGCTTCGAGAACCTGCAAGGCTCCACAATAAATATCCTTTCGGCTCCAGCTATCGGAAATACCAGAAGGGGCGGGAGAATAAGAAACGCCTCACCCCGGATTTTCATTCGGAATTTATTATTGACAGGGACGCGGCCTTCGTGAGTCAGTGGAACGTCCTTGAGGAGGATAGACAGGGAAGGATCGTAAGCGATATCGAATATTACCGGCAGAAATATCTGGCGCAGGGAGCAGACGTATGGGAGGAGGCACAGCGGCAGATTATGGATACGGAATCTTTTAATTATGCCTCGAAGAATGACGGGACTCATCAACGTCTGGACATAGAGCCGCCGGGTTTGTTCGATACCATGTTAAGGAAACAGATTGGGAAAGAATGGAAGAGCCCCTGCAAACATGCAAGGGCTCTAAAAGACATCAAAAATCGATATTGTTACGGCTCAGATAAAGGGGATGCGTATTCTGTCAGCAATTCCTGATAGAGCCGGCAGACCGGAAGGCCCACCACATTATTATAATCCCCCTGAATACATTTCACATGAATTGCAAATGGACCTTGTATTCCGTAGGCGCCCGCTTTATCCAGCGGGTCGCCGGTCTCCACGTAAGCATGCAAATCTTCCCTGCTGATAGGACAGAAGGTGACGTCCGTTGACTCATAGAAGCTCTTGGTATGCACCTGTCCTTTTTTCGAGATAACCAGAGATACGCCTGTGCAGACCTGATGAGTCCGATCAGAAAGCATGGACAGCATATCGTATGCTTCCGCCTTATCGGAAGGTTTTAAAAGAATCTCATTACGGTAAACCACAATGGTATCTGCGCCGATTACGACGCAATCCTTCTGACCATGCTTATCAAAAACATCCTTTGCCTTCTGTGCAGACAGTTCCATTACAATCTCAGAAGGAATGGTTTTTGAAATTTTTTCCTCAATGGAAGAAGGGATTACTTCAAATTGAAAACCTGCCTGCTCCAACAATTCCTTTCTTCTTGGAGAGGCGGATGCCAGTATATATTTCATTAGACGTCCTCCTCTAACAGGCGAAGTCCCGCGGTACTTGTTACCGGAAGAGAGAAGATAATGCCGCCTGCGGGACTTTTAGTCCCCGCCTGTTCCATGATGGCCTTCATAATGGCGTTTTTCTGCTGTTTGCGCACAACGATAAAAATCATCTCTTTTTCTTCCGCAAGAGAAATGCCAAGGAAACGCTTGGCATGTTCTGCCCCGGTTCCTTTGGCATGTATCACAGTACCGCCCGGCGCGTCCGCGCTTCTGGCGGCATCCATGATTGTCTCAATATATCCTGAATTTGCGATGGTGATTAAGAGTTCATAATCTGTGTTCTGCAATGTACTTTCCTCCTCTATCGAAAGCTCCTGGCCCACTGTGATGTATTTAAGCCGCGTCTTGCCCCCGACGCTGCTTAAAGGAATCAGAAAGGCAATTCCTCTGCCGGGGACGTCAATCTTAACCTGAGTGTACAGGTCTTTTTTCAACATTTTCCAGGTATCCCAAGTGACAAAGGCGAAGTAGAGGGTCTTCCCCGTCGCCTCCATTCCAAGGTAATCAAGAATCGCACTGTTGGCGGTTCCTTCCCCTAATACAGTAAGGGTTACATGGATATTGTGAAGCTTAAAAAACTGTATGAATTTTTCGCGCATTCCCCGGTTGGTAATTATCCCAAGCATATAGACTGCATTCATAAGGTATCCTCCTAATTTGTAACCTATAACTCTAT
>CATLIP010000227.1 GCA_949957035.1 uncultured Lachnospiraceae bacterium | reverse complement strand
TTGCCGTAATATTCCGTAAAATATGGCAGCATAGCCTCCACCACTTCCGGAGCCGTCCTGGTTGTCGCGGCATTATCTAAATAAATCATTTAAATCCCCCATTCTTACTTTCCGTCCGTGCTTGTCCTGACAGGAAAACAACCTTCCCAATATGGATTTTACATACATCGTCTACGCCAACAACAATTCACCCATGTCAAGAAGCGCCGCTTCCGTTAAGGCAAGCAACAATTCTTCATCCTTCTCGATAACGCCGCATTTCTTATACCGCAGGCGGAAGGTGGGCGTCCCTTTGGGCTCGAAAGTCATCCTGCCTTCATAAGCCTGCAACAGCCGGGGAATATTTTCCACCCGAATGGGCGCATCCGTCCTGAGTAAAAAGCGAATGATTTCGTCTTTCCCCTTCACTTCCGGCATATAGAGCCTGTGCGCATGGGAGCGGATTAAGGCTATCCGCAGAAGATTCTCCGCAGACTTGGGTATCTCACCGAAGCGGTCCAGAAGTTCCTCCCGCATGTCCTCGCACTCCCGCTCGTTCTCTATCCCTGCAATGCGTTTATAGATATCCAGTTTCTGCACTTCATTGACAATGTAGGAAGGCGGAATATATGCATCCGCTTCCAGGTCAACGGCGGTATTGAAATCCTCGATAGTCGAAATACCTTTCAAACTCTTCACCGCCTCATTGAGCATCTTACAGTACAGGTCGTATCCCACCGCCTGCATATGCCCATGCTGCCTGGCGCCCAGCAGGTTGCCCGCGCCGCGGATTTCCAAGTCGCGCATGGCAATCTTAAACCCGCTCCCCAAATCGGTAAATTCCTTAATCGCCTCCACCCGTTTTTCGGCTATTTCTTTCAACATCTTATCTCTCTTATACATCAGGAAGGCATATGCCGTCCTGTTGGAACGCCCCACACGTCCCCTGAGCTGATAAAGCTGTGACAGCCCCATCTGGTCAGAATCATGTATAATCATCGTATTCACATTAGAAATGTCAAGTCCTGTCTCAATAATGGTCGTGGAAACCAACACGTCAATCTCCCCGTCGATAAAATCATACATAATCCTTTCCAGTTCATTTTCTTTCATCTGTCCATGGGCAAAAGCCACATTCGCCTCCGGCACAAGCTTCTGGATAGCCGCCGCGATGTCCGCGATATTATTGACTCTGTTATATACATAATATACCTGTCCTTCCCTGGCAAGCTCCCTGGCAATGGCCTCCCGCACGAGTTCTTCATTGTATTCGCACACAAAAGTCTGGATAGGCTGTCTGTCACCCGGCGCCTCTTCCAACACACTCATATCGCGTATGCCGATGAGACTCATGTGGAGTGTCCGCGGAATCGGCGTCGCCGTCAGCGTCAGCACGTCCACATTCTCTTTCATCTTTTTAATTTTCTCCTTGTGCGCAACGCCGAAGCGCTGTTCCTCATCGATAATCAATAGTCCCAGGTCCTTGTACTGCACGTCCGCCGACAGAACCCTATGGGTTCCGATGACAATATCCACCATTCCTTTCTTCAGGTCTGTCACTGTGGTCTTTTGTTCCGCCGCCGTGCGGAATCTGGACAAAAGGTCGATGCGTACCGGGAAGTCCTTCATCCTCTGGACAAAAGTATTATAATGCTGCTGTGCCAGGATAGTGGTAGGCACAAGATAAACAACCTGTTTTCCCTCCTGCACCGCCTTAAAAGCCGCCCGGATGGCAATTTCTGTTTTGCCGTATCCTACGTCTCCGCAAATCAGGCGGTCCATAATCTTACTGCTCTCCATGTCCTCTTTTGTGGCGGCAATGGCGCTCATCTGGTCCTCCGTCTCCTCGAAGGGGAACATTTCTTCAAATTCCCGCTGCCATACCGTATCCGCACCATACCGGAATCCCTGGCTCTGCTGTCTGAGTGCATAAAGTTCTACCAAATCCTGCGCCACTTCATCCACCGCGCTGCGAACTTTTGATTTGGTCTTATTCCACTCCTGGGTGCCTAGTTTATTGAGCTTGGGCTTGCTGCCTGACTCCGCGGAGGCATATTTTTGAATCACATCAAGTCCCGTGGCAAGCACATAAAGAATACCGCCGTCCCGGTAGGATATCTTCATGTAGTCCTTGACTATCTTGTCTACTTCCACCTTCTCGATACCCTGATAGACGCCGAGTCCATGACTTTCGTGCACCACGTAGTCTCCCACCTTCAGCTCATTAAAATCATTAATCTTCTGACCCTGGTAGATTTTTTTCTTCTTCTTTTTTTTCTTCTCCGCCCCGAAAATATCGCTTTCCGAGATGACAATAAACTTTAGAAACGGATACTCGAATCCTTTGAGTACCCTGCCATAGCAGGTCATCACCTCTCCCGGCTGTACCTCCCGCATAGGGTCTTCACTGTAAAACGCGCTGACTTCTTGTTCCCGCAAATCCTCCGCCAGGCGTTTCGCCCTTGTCCTGGAACCGGAAAGTAACAAGACCCGGTATCCTCTTTTTTTATAACTGCCCAAATCCCTGACCAGCGCTTCAAAGCTGTTATTATAGGAAGACAGACTTCTCGTCTGTATATCAAATTTCCTGTCCGCCTTAAAGAGTGGATTCTTTCCGTCCATCATGGAAAGCGATACGACTCTACCTTTGGCAATCCGCGCCGCCGTCTCCTCTGCACTGTAGAGAATGTCCATCTGTCCGGGCAGAATATATCCCTTCTGCGCACGATGCACCATACTTTCCCGAAATTCCAACTCCACTGCCGCCGCATGTTCCTTCACACGCATAGGTTCCTCTATGAATACGCAGTTTTTGCCCTGCCCGGCGGAACGTCTTGACATATCTTCCATACAGTCCAGGAAAGTGGACAGTTCCGGATAAAAATACCGCACATAGCTTTCCAGATTCACCGCATTGCGGGACAGTCCAAGCTCCAATAGCTGTTCCGTCAGTTCCCTCACCTGTGTCTCAATCCGGTGAGCCTCCTCCGTCTTCATGTCTTTTCTGAGCTTCCCCGCATGTTCTTCACATTCCGCCTGAATTTTCTTAAGTCCCGCCTCAAGTTCTTTTTCTGACAAAATTAGTTCTGTCGCAGGATAGATTGTGACGGACTCCAGTTTTTCTATGGAGCGCTGACTCAAGATATCGAAACTGCGAATTGATTCAATGTCCTCCCCCCACAACTCAATGCGGTACGGGTTTTCTTCTGTCAAGTCAAAAATATCAATAATGTCGCCACGGATACTAAACTGGCCGGGTGCTTCCACCTGATAATTTTTCTCATAGCCAAGCTCAACCAACCGTATTGCCAGCTCATTCTCGTCCACACTGCTCTGCCTGCCCAGACGAATCACATGTTGCCGCCACTCCTCAATAGGTATCTGCGGCGTCATTAAGGCGTCATATGTGGTGATAACCGTCACCGGTTTTCCTTCCATCAACCTGCGCAGACACCTAATCCGCTCCATCGTCAATTGATTTCCGTGAATATCGGCCTGGAAAAAAATCAGGTCTTTCGCCGGATATAGCATCACATTTCTGTCATAAAATTTGTAATCCTCATACAATTCCTTAGCGCGCAGGTCGTTAAATGTCACAATCATCTTATAGCGGAACCCCTCGCCAAGCCCGTATATCATATGAAGCTTCTGCGAATCCACGCATCCGCTCAGCGCTATGGCAGCCTGCCCTTTTGCAAGCATTTTCTTGATTTCTTCATATTCTCCCAGTTCTTCCAAGGGAGCAAGTAAAGCCCTCACATTTTACCTCCACTGTCTCTGTTTTCCATTTTTCTATTTCTGCTGCACTTTCTTATTATATTCATTCATCGCCGCGTCTGCGCCCTCCGAAATCATCATCTGTGCCGCATCCGCCCCGCGCCCTATGCTTTCATCCATAATCTCCCGCTCTTCTTTCGGAAAATGGCCCAAGACATAATCCACCAAATCGTATCCTTGGGGTTTTTCTCCCACACCCATTCTAATCCGCTGGAACTTATCATGTCCCAGATGCAGAATAATATTTTTCAGTCCGTTGTGTCCGCCCGCACTACCTTTCTTACGGATTCGTATCTGCCCCACATCCAGGCTGATATCATCCGATATCACAATCAGTTCGCTCTCCTCGTCTATCTTATAAAAGTCTATGACT
>CATLIP010000226.1 GCA_949957035.1 uncultured Lachnospiraceae bacterium | reverse complement strand
TCACCACCTTTTATAAGTGCCGTTTACTTTGATACTTTCATTCTATCAATCGGTGATTGTGGTGTAAAGCCTTTATTCGATTATCAACAAATCATGAAAGATTATCAAAGCCTGTAATAAAAATAGGAGGCTGGCTCCACTGGAAAAGTGTCGCTGTCAAGAAAAGGTTTTATCTACCGATTATAGCCCATGATTTTGGAATAACTGTTTTATTTCTTCTGCGGATTCCTGCATTCCCCTTTGAAACCATACCTCAATCCATCCATACAGACTGTATGCTGCAAATGCTTTCGCATAAGCTTCGCCTTTCGGCAAATCTGGTTTTAATTTCATAATGTCCAAAATGACGTCTTTTAACAAATAAATAAGATGCCGTTCATTTAAGAGATAGTATTTAGGGCGACTGGCTTTTCGGACGGTTCTGAATTTCTTTGCTGGGCGGCACCATGTTCGGAGGTAACTTTCTATGAGAGAAGAAAAAAAAGCCAAAAGGAAAGGCAAGGTTATGTGGGGATTTATCTATGTTACAGTATTTATTGCCGCTTTTGGAGGGTCTGTCGCATTTAAAATGAAACATGACCCATTTGGCGGCGAATTTAAAGTTAATTGGGATGATTCGGTCGGCAGGGCATATACTGACATCGCCTACGGCGAGGGCGAAGCCAATAAGTTTGACCTCTATGTTCCAGCCGATGATTCCAGAAGCGGTTACGGTCTGGTTGTATACCTCCATGCGGGCGGTTTTACAAGCGGGGATAAATCAGGCGATTCCGAGATTTTGGAATGGCTCTGCTCTAAGGGATATGTGACCGCAGGCATCAACTATACTCTGGTTAGCGATGACCATCCCGATGCAAGCGTGTACTCCCAGTCAATGGAGATAGTTTGGTTAGCCCATAAAAACCAAAGAAAATTATCTACACCCTTTTCTTGTGTATACTAAATATATTGAAAAAGAAACCCTCAGAACATACTCCAAAGGTTTCTTTTCTCTCCTCATTATTTTATTCGTCTTCTACTACTTACCAAACTTTTTTTACTGTACAAATGTATCGAAATCATTCCCATCAATGACAACGCAAGCAACACTCCCCAAAGTACTGCCTGACTTTCATCCCCCGTCACAGGAGCTTTGCGCACGTTACTGCTCTCTGCCGGTTTCTGGTCCGCCTTAGGAGAAGAAGCCGGTATTGGATTCGTCGCTTCAGGCGTAGAATCTATTTTCGGGGTCGGATTTGGTGTGTTATCTTTGTTCACTCCCTGTATCGTATCTGACGCCGGAGTTGTCCCTTCTTCGGGGGCAGGATCGGGTGTCTGTCCTTCTTCTAATGCCGGTCCTGTTGTGTTATCTTTTTCCGCTCCCTGTGTCTGACCTTCTTCCGGGGTTATTTCCGATGTATTGCCCTTATCCACTCCCTGTATTGTATCCGGCGATAGTGCCTCTCCTCCATCCGGATCCGGCGTCGTTCCAGCGTCCGGGGCTGGCTCTAACGTCTCTTCTCCATCCGGATCTGGCGTCGGCTCAGTATCCGGAACTGGTGTGGGCTCTGGTGTCCCTCCTTCATCCGGACTTGGCGCCGTTCCGGTATCTGGGGTAGGTACATCATCCGGCGGTGCTGCCGGAGCTGATACAGTAATTGCCTGTTCCGCCGACATGACAGCCCCTTCATAAGTATAGGAAACCGCAATGCTTTCCGTACCTGCCTGCAACGGCTCCTGGCTGTAGGTTACGGACGCTGTTACATCCTCCTGAGTATCGTCACTGAAGCCTGCCGTCACAACCATTCCTGCCGGATCAAACACCTCGCCTGCTGCGTATGCCGTCTTGGCCGGCGCCTGGCTGATAGTAAGCGACTTAAGCTCCTTCTTTGCCGTAACAGTTCCTCCTTGGCTGACAACCGTTACATAATCCGAATGTATGTATGCAAACATCTGCTCAAACCGATATTCTCCCGTCCCTGTATTAAGTCCCGAGCGGTCATCGTTTAACACAGCGTCACTCTGCATCCTGTAATATCCATTCTCCGCCGCCATATCCTGAATCAATACGGCATAGTTAGACGGAGCGCCTGTCTTATACAGGCTGGCGGAGGACTGACTGCTTCCATTACGCACATTCACACTGGTATGTCCTGTGGCAATGGTATCCTTGATACCTATGGTATAAACATACGCATCCCTGCTTCCTCCATTCTGGTCTAAAAGCCAGATAATATTCGCCGCCTTCTCACCCCAGTACGGGTCGGAAGCATACTTTACATTCACTCCGCTCGCCTTATTCCCAAGAAAACCTCCGTTATACGTCCAGCCCTTTGGATTCAGATACTTTCTTGACATCCAGCCATCCGCGAACTGGCGGATACATTCCTCCACACTGGCATAGGTATTGGCGCTGGTTCCGGGGGAAGAATCCACAGCATTCAACCCAAACAGGTTATTCTTACTCTGACAAATACTGCTTGTCCCCCATCCGCTTTCATTTGCCGCAATTCCGGTCATGATAAGCGCATTGACCCCATAGGTATTCTGACTGCTGATGAAATAATCTCCCGTATTATTTAACTTTGACGAACCATTCGTCTTTTGGCCAAGCAATTGATTCAGCTCTGCCCCGTTATAGGCAGTGCGGCTTCTAAAGGGCAGATATTGATAATAATTATAATATGGCTCTCCCGGATTCACAGAAGAAGCACGCGTCTCATTCTGATAATCCTGAAGCATCGTACCATAGTCCGTATAAAAATAGTGCCCGTCATAGCTATAGTACTCAACTCCTGCCTGAAGGTACGACGGCGCACTTCCGTTATCCAGAGAAGTGGCATGCTTTGCCGCCGTCATATCCTGAGTAATATAATGGCGCAGCCTTCCTCCTTCTGCCGCATAATAGCTGACAGACTCTGCATTCGCAAAATCCACCACCTGAACCTCGTCTGCAGCTACTTCACCCACAACGCCCGACAGCATGAAACGCACCTTACCGCCATTAGTCCCAAGGTAAGCAGCATCCGCACCGTAAGCTCCGTTGGTATAGCCTGCCGTTCCTGTATGGCATTCCGTATAGTCAGTAACAGCATTGCCCTTGGTTTTGAAATTGACCACTTTCACAGATATATCTCGTGAAAATGCCGCAATTCCCGGGTCATCCAATTCACCGCCCTCTTCGTCCACTTCAAAAATGTTACCCTCTTCATCCATAGCGGTAACTTCCTCAAGACGCTGAGGGTTCTCGTCCTCTAATCCTGATCCTGCAGATGTCTGCTCCCCTGACATATCCTCTGCATTACTCACCATGCCTGGCAGCGTCATGCCAAAACATACAAGAAGTGTAAGTACCAGGAATCTCCTTATTTTTCGCAATTCTACTCCTCCTTTGCCCCTTATTAACTAAAATGTGTCTGCTGGTACATGTCTAATTTTAACACTAACTGGTAAATTTTTCAATATATTAAGAAATTGTTAAGAGATATTAAATAGAGGCTGTCGATAAACATCGAAAGCCTCCCTTGGTCCCTATTTCATTTTTTCTACACGTTCCTGAACCGTTTTATTAAAATTCTGTACCTTCCGGTCATAAGTCCCTTCCATATACCTAGAATTAAGCATGAAATCCGCCGTTGCCAGATTGTTCGCAATCGGAATATCATACACGACCGCAATCCTCAGCAATGCCTTCACATCCGGGTCATGAGGCTGCGCTTCCAACGGATCCCACAGAAAAATCATAAAATCAATCTGTCCCTCCACAATCTTCGCACCAATCTGCTGGTCTCCGCCTAAGGGACCGCTGTTGTAGCCTTTCACCGGAAGACCGGTCTTCTCTGCAATCAGCCTTGCTGTCGTGCCGGTTCCACACAGAAAATGTCCTTTCAAAATCTCCTTATTCCTGTCGCACCACTCCACCAGTTCCTTCTTCTTGCCGTCATGGGCCACCAACGCAATATGCTTAGTCTTTCCAATCTCAAACGTTACAAAATTTTCACTTGCCATTTCTTTCTCCTTTCGTTGTTACACGCTGCGTTTACTGCACTATACTTCATCCTCGTCACCGTTTGCAGTCTCTTCATAATACTTCATCAATGCCTGAGTTCCAAGGTCGCCTAAGCCCTCCGCCTCCAGCACTTCATAATTCGCAAGGGCC
>CATLIP010000225.1 GCA_949957035.1 uncultured Lachnospiraceae bacterium | reverse complement strand
GACAGGATATTTCAGAGCGTTATCTGGAACAGCTGGTGGGGCTGCTTAAGAAGGCCGGGTTGGTACGAAGTATTCGCGGAGCCACCGGCGGTTATGTGCTGGCAAGAAGCGCCGGGGAGATTTCTGTAGGAGACGTGCTTCGGGCGCTGGAGGGAAGTCTTGAGCCGGTGAAGTGTGCGGCGTTTTATTCCGAGGAGGGCTGTATGGCGGCAGACGGCTGTGTGACTAAGTATGTGTGGCAGAAGATTAATGAAAGCATTAATGCGACGGTAGACAATATGATGCTGGACGAGCTGGTTTACGAGAGCAGGACGGTGAATCCGCAAGGCGACCTTGAGAATCCCAAGTGCAATTTATAATAGAATAAAAACGGAGGAAAAGATTGGATATGAAAAAATTAATATACCTTGATAATGCGGCAACAACTAAGACTGCGCCGGAGGTGGTGGACGCAATGCTCCCCTATTTTACAGAGAAGTTTGGGAATCCTTCCAGCGTCTACAGTTTTGCGGCGGGGAATAAGGAAGTTATCAGCCGGCAGAGAGATGCGATTGCAGACGTGCTGGGGGCAAAAAGCAATGAGATTTATTTTACCGCGGGAGGATCGGAGTCTGATAACTGGGCGCTTAAGGCAACTGCCGAGGCGTATGGGGATAAGGGAAACCATATCATCACCACGAAGATTGAACACCATGCAATCCTTCATACGGGGGAATATTTGGAGAAACGTGGATTTGAGGTAACCTATCTGGATGTGGACGAGGACGGGAAGGTAAGACTTGAGGATTTAAAGAGCGCTATCCGCCCCGGCACCATACTGATTTCGGTTATGTTTGCCAATAATGAGATTGGAACTATCCAGCCTATAAAAGAGATTGGGGAGATTGCCCATGAACATGGGATTCTCTTCCATACAGATGCAGTGCAGGCCTTCGGGCAGGTGCCGATCAACGTAGACGAATATCATATTGACATGCTCAGCGCCAGCGGCCATAAGCTGAACGGGCCGAAGGGGATTGGTTTCTTATATATCCGTAAGGGTGTGAAGATTCGTTCTTTTGTCCATGGCGGGGCTCAGGAGAGAAAGCGTCGTGCAGGGACAGAGAATGTCCCGGGAATTGTAGGACTTGGTACGGCAGTAAAACGGGCGGCCGCTACGATGGAAGCACGCGCCTGCAAAGAAAGAGAGCTTAGGGATGAGCTGATTAGGCGGGTGTTGGAAGAGATTCCTTATTGCCGTCTCAATGGTCATAAGACGGACAGGCTTCCCAATAATGCGAATTTTAGTTTCCGGTTTGTGGAGGGAGAATCTCTGTTGATTATGCTGGACGGAAAGGGAATCTGCGGTTCCAGCGGTTCGGCCTGTACTTCCGGTTCCCTAGACCCATCCCATGTGCTGCTTGCGATTGGGCTTCCCCATGAGACGGCTCATGGATCTCTGAGGCTGACTTTAAGCGAGGAGACCACCAGAGAGGATATCGATTATGTGGTGGATTCCTTGAAGGAGATTGTTGGGAAATTGAGAGATATGTCGCCCTTGTATGAGGACTTTGTGAAGAGAAGCTAGATTGAAATCAGGAGGAAGATACAATGTATACAGAGAAAGTAATGGATCATTTCCAGAATCCGAGGAATGTAGGAGAGATAGAGAATGCCAGCGGAGTGGGCACTGTGGGCAATGCAAAATGCGGAGACATTATGCGGATTTATCTGGACATTGACGAGGATCAGATCATTAAGGATGTAAAATTTAAAACCTTTGGCTGCGGCGCGGCTGTGGCAACCAGCAGCATGGCAACCGAGCTGGTAAAGGGAAAGTCCGTCTATGACGCCCTGCAGGTGACGAACAAGGCGGTCATGGAGGCTTTAGACGGGCTTCCACCGGTTAAGGTACACTGCTCCCTGCTTGCAGAGGAGGCAATCCATGCCGCTCTTTGGGACTATGCCGAGAAACATGGAATTGAGATAGAAGGCTTGGAAAAACCTAAGTCAGATATTCATGAAGGCGAGGAAGAAGAGGAAGAGGAGTATTAATCGTTCATAGTATCTGTTAGATGGAGAAAAGATGGAGAAGAAAAAAGTAGTAGTCGGGATGTCCGGAGGAGTGGATTCCTCCGTGGCAGCCTGGCTGTTGAAGGAACAGGGATACGATGTGGTCGGCGTCACCATGCAGATTTGGCAGGACGAGGATGAGCTTACTTTGGAGGAACAGGGCGGATGCTGCGGCTTAAGCGCTGTGGAGGATGCCAGAAGGGTGGCGGCAGCTCTTAAAATCCCCTATTATGTCATGAATTTTAAGCAGGAGTTTAAAAAAAATGTCATTGACTATTTTATGGAGGAGTACCTGCGTGGGAGAACGCCGAACCCTTGCATTGCCTGTAACCGCTATGTAAAATGGGAAGCTCTTCTTAAGAGAAGCCTTGAGATTGGCGCAGATTATATTGCAACCGGACATTATGCCCGGATTGAACATTTGCCAAACGGAAGATATACATTGCGTACGTCCAAGACAGGAGACAAGGACCAGACCTATGCGCTCTACAATCTGACACAGGACCAGCTTGCACATACTCTGATGCCTGTGGGAGAGTATACAAAAGAAGAAATCCGCAGGATGGCAGAGGAGCTCGGGCTTCGGGTGGCAGACAAGCCGGACAGTCAGGATATCTGTTTTGTGCCGGATGGGGATTACGCTTCTTATATTGAGAAACATGTGAAAGAGGATGTCAGGGACAGGATTGCGCCTGGCAATTTTGTGCTGTCAGACGGCACTGTGGCAGGGCGGCATAAGGGAATTGTACATTATACGGTAGGGCAGCGCAAAGGTTTAGGGCTTTCTCTTGGGCATCCGGTGTTTGTGCTTAAGATATGCCCGGATACAAATGAGGTCGTGGTGGGGAGCAATGAGGAATCCCTTTCCTATCGGGTAAGGGCGAACCGGGTGAATCTGATGTCCGTAGATGAACTGCCGGAGAAAAAGCGGATCTGGGCAAAGATACGCTATAATCATAAGGGCGGCTGGTGCAAAGTGGAAAGGACCGGGGAGGATGAGCTGCTGTGTGTGTTTGAAGAGCCACAGAGGGCAGTGACTCCCGGACAGGCATTGGTATTATATGATGATGACTGTGTACTGGGAGGAGGTACTATCCGTTCATAGATTCCATGTTGTGTTGGCAAAGACAGAATCCCGGCAGGAATTTAAGCTTGTGAAGTCAATTTTAAGCATAGGTTGAAATTGACCCGGTGGGGTGGGACATGTTATCAGACTGCCATATGCATACGGAGTTTTCACTGGATTCAGAGGCCAATCCGGACGCCATGGCTGAAAGCGCCATTGCCAAGGGACTGGATGCCGTGTGTATCACGGATCATGAAGACAAGGATTACATCAGTGAGGGGAATCAGTGGACCTTTGACGTAGATGGGTATTTTGCCCGTATGGGTGAATTGAAGGAAAAGTACCGGGACAGGATTTCTGTGCGTGTAGGTGTTGAGATAGGATTACAACCCCATCTGGGAGAGTATTACCACAGCTATGTCAGGCAGAAGCCTTTCGATTTCGTGATTGGATCCGTACATCTTATCAAATCCAAAGACCCTTATTACAGGGAGTTTTTTGAAGGACGCAGCGACGGGGAGGCATATGAGGAAACCTTTGTGGAGACATATGAAGATATCAAGAATATAGAGGATTTCGATGTGCTGGGACATCTGGACTATGTAACACGTTATGGAATACATCAGGAGAAGGAGTATTCCTATGCCAGATTTTCAGATATCATCGATGTGATTCTTCGGTACCTGATTGAGCATGGAAAGGGGCTTGAGCTGAATACTGCCGGCCTGAAATACGGACTTCCCTATGCACATCCCCGTATGGAGGTGTTAAGGCGTTACAGAGAGCTTGGGGGAGAGATACTTACAATCGGCTCAGACGCACATAAGCCGGAGCACGTTGCATATGATTTTTGGAAGGTTCCGGAAATATTAGAAAGCTGTGGTTTTCATTATTATACAGAATTTGTAAGACGGAAACCAGTGTTTCAGAAATTTTAAGGAAAATATAACAAATACTATATTATAAAAATATGCAATTTGTACAAAATTGCATATTTTTTTGAATATCTATATTCAAAAACTGTAGCATTTGCTATAATAGAAATCATATATATTAGGTATAGAAAAAAACTATAT
>CATLIP010000224.1 GCA_949957035.1 uncultured Lachnospiraceae bacterium | reverse complement strand
TAATAATCGGCATGTTATTCTGCTCGCGAATCTTAAGCGTCGCCCGTATTCCATCTAATTTCGGCATCATCACATCCAGCACCAATAAATCGGCCTTCTGGGTCTTTAGTACCTGCAGCGCTTCCTCCCCGTCATACGCCTTTAAGACCTCGTACCCCTCCTGGGTCAGATAGATATCGATTGCCTCTACAATCTCTTTGTCATCATCACATACTAATATTTTAGCCATTTTCATCACCTCCCTTATACTATACAAGAATAACATTCATTTTTTAAGAGCTATTTGCATAAATTCTTAAGATATTATGAAAAGTGCACATTTATGCGCATTACTTGCATGTCTGAATAGGTCGAATAATATCATAGTGTGTCGAATAATTACTGTATTTGTCGCCAAATTTTCTAACTCTAATATTTTCGCTATAATGACCTTGTAGCATGCTTTTTGTTTCTCAATGGACAGGTACTGAGGGTATTGTTATGGATCAGAAAATAGAATATCTCATTCGTTCTCTTGGCATCGGTGCCACATATCGAGGATACCGCTATCTGAGCTATGGAATTCAGCTTTGTTTGGAAAATGAAGATTATCTCTTATCTGTCAGTAAGACTCTATATCCGCAGATTGCAAAGCGCTACGTGACTACAAGTTATAGTGTTGAAAGGGACATTCGTACCGTAATTAAGGTATGTTGGGACAGAGGAAATAAGAAGCTATTACAAGAAATTGCTTTAAGGCCGTTGTTCTCTAAGCCACCGTCGAGTGAATTTTTTGATATACTCACTGCGCATTTAAAGCACAAATCAATATCTACACCTTTGGTTTAAGGTTTCTTATAAGTTCTTAAGTCCTTCTTAAGAATTTTTCTTTTTCTTTAATGGAATTAACATACTTTGGACATAATTTTTTTTTATACTTTTAGTCAGATAGTTGATTAACATCACTATCTCCCCCTCAATAAAGTAACGCATCGTGAAGGAAGACCCAAGCGGTGCATCACTTTACTCTCATTCCTTTTAGATAACTATAACAACGACAAGAACCCCGCATTCCAGTGGACTGTGGGGTTTTTGTTTTCTTGCGTGCTATTAAAATGAGCTGCCCCGTTCTTATTGACAACTAGGAAAATCTCTACTAATATTAAAGACGATACTGTTCATATGTCAAACATTTTAGGAGGAAAACATGCCAAAAAGAACAGACATTCACAAAATACTTATTATAGGCTCCGGCCCGATTATCATCGGACAGGCCTGCGAGTTCGACTATTCCGGTACTCAGGCCTGCAAAGCCTTGCGCGGCCTCGGCTATGAGATTGTACTGGTCAATTCCAATCCTGCCACCATCATGACAGATCCGGAGATGGCAGACGTCACCTATATCGAACCGCTGAACGTAGAGCGTTTAGAGCAAATCATTGCAAAAGAACGTCCCGATGCACTCCTTCCCAACTTAGGCGGTCAGTCCGGGCTGAACCTGTGCGCAGAATTAGCTAAGGAGGGAATCCTTGACAAATACCATGTCAAGGTAATCGGCGTACAGGTGGACGCCATTGAGCGCGGTGAGGACCGCATTGAATTTAAGAAATCCATGGACGCTCTTGGAATCGAGATGGCAAGAAGCGAAGTTGCCTATAGTGTGGAAGAAGCTTTGGCAATCGCTGACCAACTGGGATACCCTGTAGTCCTTCGCCCTGCTTATACCATGGGGGGCGCCGGCGGCGGCCTTGTATATAATAAGGAAGAACTGAAAACCGTATGTGCCCGCGGCTTACAGGCAAGTCTGGTAGGGCAGGTCTTGGTTGAGGAATCCATCCTGGGCTGGGAAGAGCTGGAACTGGAAGTCGTCCGAGACGCCGACAATCATATGATTACCGTATGCTTTATTGAGAATATCGACCCTCTTGGAGTACATACCGGCGACTCCTTCTGTTCCGCCCCCATGCTTACCATTTCGGAGGAATGCCAGAAAGAACTTCAGCGTCAGGCGTACAAGATTGTGGAATCTGTCGAGGTAATCGGAGGCACCAACGTACAATTCGCTCACGATCCTGTGACTGATCGTATCGTCGTTATAGAGATTAATCCGCGTACCTCCCGTTCCTCCGCCCTGGCTTCTAAGGCAACCGGATTTCCAATTGCACTGGTATCCGCCATGCTTGCATGCGGCCTGACCCTAAAAGACATTCCCTGCGGCAAATACGGTACTTTGGATAAATATGTCCCGGACGGCGACTATGTGGTAATCAAATTCGCCCGCTGGGCCTTTGAGAAATTCAAAGGTGTGGAAGACAAGCTGGGTACACAGATGCGTGCAGTCGGAGAAGTCATGAGCATCGGCAAGACCTACAAAGAAGCCTTCCAGAAAGCCATCCGAAGTCTGGAGATCGGACGTTACGGACTGGGACATGCCAAAGATTACGCGGCAAAGAGTAAAGAAGAGCTGCTTAAGATGTTAATCACGCCTTCCAGCGATCGTCATTTTATTATGTATGAAGCGCTGCGCAAAGGCGCCTCCGCCAAGGAAATCTTCGATATCACAAAAGTAAAGACTTACTTCATTACACAGATGAAAGAACTTGTGGAGGAGGAAGAAGCCTTACAAGCGGTAAAAGGAAGTCTTCCTTCCGATGAAATGCTGATTTCCGCGAAGAAAAATGGTTTCTCGGACAAATATTTAAGTCAAATCCTTGAGATATCCGAAGACGCCATCCGTAACCGCCGTATCGAACTGGGCGTCGAAGAGACGTGGGAGGGCGTACATGTCAGCGGCACGCCAGACAATGCATATTACTATTCCACCTACAATGGCACAGACAAAAACCCTGTCAACACCGCTCGTCCGAAGGTCATGATTCTTGGAGGAGGTCCGAACCGAATCGGTCAGGGTATCGAATTTGACTATTGCTGTGTCCATGCTTCACTGGCCTTGAAAAAATTAGGCTTTGAGACAATTATTGTAAATTGTAACCCGGAAACCGTTTCCACAGACTATGACACTTCTGACAAGCTGTATTTTGAGCCTTTGACGTTAGAAGACGTGCTGAGTATCTATAAAAAAGAACAACCGGCAGGCGTGATTGCACAGTTCGGCGGACAGACTCCTCTGAACCTGGCTTCTGAGCTTAAGAAGAACGGCGTAAGGATTCTTGGAACCTCTCCTTCTGTCATCGACTTAGCGGAAGACCGCGACCTGTTCCGGGCAATGATGGATAAACTAAATATTCCTATGCCGGAATCCGGCATGGCGACTACCGTAGACGAAGCTCTTGCAATCGCAAAGAAAATCGGTTATCCCGTTATGGTACGTCCTTCCTATGTTCTCGGCGGACGGGGCATGGAGGTCGTTTATGATGATGACAGCATGAAAGGTTACATGAAAGCCGCTGTTGGCGTAACACCGGACCGTCCCATTCTGATTGACCGTTTCCTGAACCACGCCATGGAATGTGAAGCCGACGCTATCAGCGACGGGAACCATGCATTTGTTCCGGCGGTCATGGAGCATATTGAGCTGGCAGGCGTACACTCCGGCGACTCTGCATGTATCATACCTTCCGTACACATTTCCGAAGAAAATGTACGGACAATTAAGGAGTATACCAAAAAAATTGCTGAGGAAATGCATGTTCAGGGCCTAATGAATATGCAGTATGCCATCGAAAACGGCAAGGTGTACGTATTGGAAGCAAATCCCCGCGCTTCCCGTACTGTGCCGCTGGTATCCAAGGTATGTAACATCCGCATGGTGCCGCTGGCAACGGATATCATCACCTCCGAGCTGACAGGCCGTCCCTCTCCCATACCGGAATTGAAGGAAAAAGAGATTCCTTATTATGGTGTGAAGGAAGCGGTCTTCCCCTTCAATATGTTCCAGGAGGTTGACCCGGTACTTGGACCGGAAATGCGATCCACAGGAGAAGTATTAGGACTGTCTGCATCCTACGGCGAGGCTTTCTACAAAGCGCAGGAGGCGACTCAATCTAAACTTCCTCTTTCCGGTACCGTACTGATATCCGTCAACCGCAAGGACAAGGCAGAAGTTGCTGAGGTGGCAGGTATGTTTGCCCGGGACGGCTTTCGGATTCTTGCCACAGTGAATACATATGAGCTTATCCGCGAGGCAGGTATCGAAGCCGAAAAGGTGAAGAAATTATATGAGGGACGTCCGAACATTTTAGATATGATTACCAACGGAAATATTGACCTCATTGTAAATTCCCC
>CATLIP010000223.1 GCA_949957035.1 uncultured Lachnospiraceae bacterium | reverse complement strand
GGATCATCTGCCCCTGGTCCGCGTCAAAGTTCTTCAGAAGCTTTCCTAAGAACTGATAATAGTGAATTCCGTTATAGCGTTCCCTTGCCGCTCCTTCCGGTATATAGTGTGCGGCCGCACGTCCGGACGCATAGCTGTTCCCACTGGTAACAAATCCCCTTTCCAGTTCCATCCTGCTCTGCCTGATCCTTTTCAGAATAATCTCCGGATGCTCCAGAATGGTATCATACAGCAGCTCTTCCCCCAGTTTTACCGCTCTCATAAGATTCTGTTCCAGACAGCTGATATCCATCACAAATTTAAGCCTGACATGCCGGATATCATCTGTATTGGTGTACGCTTCCAGATAAGCCCTTATATTTCCAAGCCACATATTCTTCTCAATCACTAATTCTTCCAGGCTGTGCGTTCTCGTAGGAAGACTTCCCAGAAGTTCGGAAAACAGCTTCGCATAAGGAACTTTCTCCGGCTCCAGATCACTGATATCAAAATAGCAGCTTTGATATGCCACTCCTTTTGAAGGGATCTCTTGTTTCAAATATGTAATACCGGATTCTTCCTCTGCCCTTGTGAGCGGCTCCTCCTTCTTATGAAGCAGATCATCCGCAGACAGACCCGGCAGGTCTTCTGTCTCTTCTTCTGTCTGCATCTTCTCTTCGGCCTTTTCAAGAGGTTCCAGGGAAACCTCTGCCTCATGATCATTTTCCAGGAGGATTTCCCTCAGAAGTGACTCAAAGTATCCTTCCTTTACAAGGGTTCTCATTTTCCTATATGTTTCTTCAAATTCTATCATCTCGCAAGGTCCGGTCCCTTGCGCCCATCCGCCGGCAATATCCAGTACATATTCAATTCCCTCCGGCTGGCCCCCGCCTTTTTCCCTCATCCAAAATTCCAGACGGTTGATCGCCGAAACCAATAGATCTTCTCCTATTCCTTCTCTGCAAAGTCTGTCCGCCTGTTCTGTGATAACCGTTTTCAACCGGCCGGCAGTTTCTTTGTCCGTATTCTTTATTTTAACGGCAAGATAGGGCTGTCTGATACCATCCATGATAAAATACTGAATCTCCGGGATTCCCAGGCTCTGAATAAGCCCTTTCTTCATCGGCGCCTCGTCTTCCCCCATAATCGCCTGCATAAGGATATAGACTGCATTCATACGTTCCCGGTTGTCAAAATCACCCAGACTATAGGTGCATGACGCAAACACACCCTGATCGCCGAACTTCTCCTTATCATACAGCTTATTTCGGATTCCCTTTACGGGTTTCTGCAGCATAACCGGCTTCGCAGGTTCTGAGCGTTTCATTTTTCCCAGATAAACTTTGTCAATATACTCAAACAGTTGTTCCGTATTCATTTTCCCATATAGAACAATACAGCAGTTGGAAGCATTATAAAATGTCCTGTAATATTCCAGAAATTCCTCATAAGATAGCGCGGGAATCGTATCCGGAAATCCTCCTGAAACAAAACGATAAGCCGTTTCCGGAAACATTGCCTTAGACATTTCATCCTCTAATATGCTGTCCAGGGACGAGAAAACTCCCTTCATCTCATTATAGACAACGCCGTTAATCTCCGGAGCTTTTCCGTCTTCACACTGAAAATGCCAGCCCTCCTGTTCGAAGATCTCTTTATCCGTAAGAACATTCGGACAAAATACCGCGTTTAGGTAAACGTCCGTCAGATTCATAAAATCCTTCTCATTCTCTGTACAAAAGGGATATACCGTATGATCCGGATATGTAATTGCATTGACAAATTCTGCCATGGAATGTTTCATCAGATTGACGAACATCGTTTTATCCGGATATCTGCGGGAACCGTTCAGCACAGAATGCTCCAGAATATGGAAAACTCCCGTGCTGTCCTTTGGTATGGTCCGAAATCCAACCAGAAAGCTCTTTTTAACGTCCTGATTGTCTATGACGACGACCTGCGCTCCGGTTGACAGGTGCTCCATCTGAATAATATCTCCTTCGACCTCCCGCACATACTTCTTTTCTTTAACTTCAAATCCATAGATTTTTTCCCCGATTTCCATATCCGTTCCCTCTTAATACATGAATTCTGTAATCTTCTCTTTTATTTCCTCAACTTCCATCACGCCTACGTTCTCAAACTTCTTTTCACCGTCTTTGTAGAATTGAACGGTTGGAACCGCAAAAATACGATTCTCTTTGCCAAGCTTCGGATAATCTGTGGTGTTCACTTTCACGATATTGATAAACGGAAGCTCCG
This sequence comes from uncultured Lachnospiraceae bacterium, assembly GCA_949957035.1. The sequence continues at coordinate 2,021 of CATLIP010000223.1, read as the reverse complement.
CGTCTAGCTCTTCCAAAATACGGGAAAAGGCTTTACACGGTACGCATGTTGCGGAAAAGAAATCCACGATCACAAACCCTTCCTTAATCTGCTCCTTAAAACTCTCATCATCTGCATATTGAATTGCCATCTACTTTTCCTCCTTAAAAAAATTCTCTGTCACGTATTCTTTTACTTTATTGTAATAATAATTTACATAAAACATAATTTCCGAATATTCATAAGTATTGATCTTTTCTGCATTTTCTTTCGTTTCATGCCAGAATTTCACGTACTCTTCCATATCGTCCCGGTATTGCTCCATCGTATATCCGACGCCGTCTTTTTCTGCGTATTCCCGCCCCAGAAGATAGCTGCAGAGCCTGTCCCATGAATCGTTCTGCACGCTTGCGAATAATTCATGATAGCTTGAGAACGGCATCTTCCCTTCAAAGTCCTCTGGCGTCATGGTTTCCAGATTCAACCCCTGTTCTCTGGCGATTGCCTTCAATCTCTTAATTTCATGATCTGTCATTTCTTTCCAGTCAGCCTTCTTAAGATCGAACGTACTGGCCTCAAATACTTTGTCCATCACATACTGAACGGCTTCGTATCCCTCGTTCTCCGCAATCTTTTTTTTCTGCTCCCGAATCAAATGATCCTCATATTGTTCTACATCGCTCACCCCTTCAATTCCAAGAGCTTCTATCATCTCGTCCGTGATCACAGGAATCTTTTTTTGCCGAATGGAACGAACCGTTACGGTCACTTTCTCCCCGTCGACGTCCAACACGCCGGCCGGCCCTTTTTTCAGCCCGACGCACATCGCTTCCAGCTTCTTGTGAAAGAACCCCTGTCCTACCATGATTTTCAGGTCCTCTCTGCTAAAAAACGGATTTGCCGATTCCATGTCGCATACAATAAGCGCTCCGTCCGTAACTTCCCCCGCTTCTTCCCATGTGCTGTTCTTGTTCTTTATAAAATCTATTTCTTTCTTGTACGCCTTCTCGTCAAGCTTGAATACTTTCTTGTACATACTGATATCCACCTGATCATACTCGGCAAACGATAAAACTTTTGACTTCATCTTTCTCCTCCTAAAGCGTAAGCTTCGCATATTTACTTTTTAAAAGCTGGAGCACTTCCGTATATTTCTCGCGGCTCACCATGACTTCCCCCGCATATCCGTCGAAAATCAGAGCAAAATTTTTCGCTTCGTTATCCGCCCGGACATAAGATACTTTGGAAAGATTCACGATAAAAGACTGGTAGCACCGGTAAAAATTATAACCTTCCAGAATCTGTTCCAATTCGTTCATAGAATATCCGGAAAGGAGCATTTCCTTTCCGTCCACCATCACCATCTTGTTCTTTCGGTCCGTCCGTTCGATAAAGAGAACCTTATCAATATCCACAAGCTGATATCCGTTTCTCGTCTTGATCATCATAGAACGGTTCACGGATAACCGTTTGTATTGGAGCAGCTCAAACAAATACTGCAGCCGCTTAACCACCCGCTGAAGCACACGGTTATCAAACGGAAGCCGAAAGTATTCGTCGCAGCAACAGTCAAATACCTGCCCCGCCTCTAACTTTTCTTCCGAATACAGCGCCACCAGGACGTCCGGCTTTATCTGGGACAGATTGTATGCCAGAAAAGAGCCGTCCCCGCTGTATCTTGGATTCCCTGTTTTGATATTGATAAATACCGCGTCCACCTCGTTCAGGCAGATATATTTATTGGCTTCATTGATTCCGTCAAAGGTATGCACAATGTCAAATACATTATAAAACGCCAGTAATTCTTTCAGCTCTGTACACAATGTTTCATCTTTTTCTACCAGAACAAGCTTCATTTTCATCAATCAATTCTCCTGACCAAATTCTCCAAACGCTTTTTCTAACGCCTGCACATCGCCTTCATAATAGGTTAATAAAAGTGCAAAAGGACCGTTTTTCTTCGGCATAATAATCGTACCGGCTCCATATAAATCAATCTCGCCTTTCGTCCTGAGACTCTCATATGCCTGATACTCGCCAGA
>CATLIP010000222.1 GCA_949957035.1 uncultured Lachnospiraceae bacterium | reverse complement strand
GTTTTCATGAGAAAAAGCGTCCAAACTTTTCCTTTAAATTACTAATTTTCAGGGACTTTTGCAAATTTAATCGACTGAAAATTAAGTGTTTAACAGCATAAATTTAATTTTTGTCATCTACTAAACAGGATGGCACAAAATATCAACATACCTTGATATGGAATAGTCCGGTTGAAGGCACTTCGTTATCAAGAGGTCAGGAATATCTTTATAATAACACAGAGGAACCTATTTATTTGGTCTCTGTGTCCTATGTCCCTGTAAAATCCCACTATCCGGTTTTCGGAGGTGGCGTTCAACTAAAAGAAGTAATTGAACCTAAAGAGATTATCAAGAATAGTTACAATGTATTCTCTTATCTTGAAATACCACCAGATACTATTACCGAAAAGATGCGGCGCTTTGAATTAACCTCGTCTAAAACCTATTTCTTCATATAAGAAGAAACCATCCGTACCATCCCTTCAATCTGGTCCTGTTCTTCCTTGGACTTTCCGTCCTTAAGGACTGAGAGTACCAGCGAGAATTCATCCGGCGTAAACTGTATCCCCCTCTTATTCGCATTGGTAATCAGCGCCATCATGACCGGAGCGAGAGACTTGCCGCTCTTGCCCTGGGTCTGAGCGGCAGCGGTGCGAATCAGCTCCAGTTTCATAGGATCGATATTCTGCATATCCGGGTGGTTCATCCATTCATTCATTTTTGTCGTCTCCTTTCTTGCTGCCCATATCGGGCGGATTATTACCTTGTTTGTTTTCATGGTCAAATTCCTGCTCAAACATCGTGTTGTACATCTCAAACATCTCCTGCTGCTCGGGGCTTAACATGCCCTTCATCATGTCCATCGGGTTAAATGCACCAAAACCCTGGGATGACGAATCAGAGGCGTCTTCAGACATAGACTGCATTCCTCGTACCATTTCCATCATATTCATCATGCTTGACATTTGTTCCATCATTTCCTTTTCAGCCGGGTCCATATATGGTTTCAGCCCCTCCAGTATGTTGGCGGGAGAAGAGGAGGCAAATCCTTGAAAATATTCCATGGTGTGGCGCAGCTCCAGAAATTTGATGTAGATTCCGAAGAAACGCTGTATGGAAGGCGGAGTGTATGGAAGCAGAAGCTTTAACGTGTACAGAAAAGGCGGCGTCACCAGATTGTCGAAGGGTGTCATTGGTTTTGGAGGATTTTGTTCCATAGGCACTCCTTATCATAACGTTGTAAATATATATGACGGCAGAATGGATTTTATGAGATGTGGGAAACCTAAATCTGAAGCATTTCATATATTAATAGGGAAGCGTATGCAAGGAAAGGAAGCTGGAATGAACAGAAAGTTAATTATCGACGGTAATGCTGTTTACGAGATTGATGAGACGTGTATGCTGAAAAAACAGTTGGAGGAAAAGAAAGAGAAGGAACAGGCAGAAATGAGAAATCAGGAAACTGCGGGGTATCAGATGAAGGAAAGTATCTGAAAAGAGACGGAGTGCTGTACTCCGTCTCTTCTAAGATTTACCGTATTAGCATCCGCAGTCAAAACCGCCGCATCCGCCGTTGCCGCATCCGCCGCAGCAGAAGAGCAGAAGGATAATCCACAGGCAGCTATCGTTGCCGCCGCATCCGCCGCCGAAGCCATTGCCGCATCCGCCGCAGCAGAAGAGCAGAAGGATAATCCACAGACAGCTATTGTTGCTAAAGCCGCATCCGCACTCTCCGCCTCTTCCTACATTAGACTCACAGCCACATCCACAGTTCGTAGCGCTTAAATCACTCATTTTGAAATCCTCCATTTATGATGTTTACAGTACATAATATGCGAGGGGCATGGATGTGTGAAAAAATAAAATTAAAATTTTACCAGACGTTTTATGGAGTGCTGGTAGTGGTAGGCATTCTTCTGGAGTTTTAGTTTGTCCAGCGCGGAAATGTTCTCCTTGGCGTACTCATCGTAGAGGGTCAGCAGATAGGAAATAGTATAATTCCTGTGCTGGAACCAGGTAAATAAAAGCCAGTTCATAATATCCGGGTACCAGTAGCGTTCCGGGATAGAGGAATTTCGAAGAAGAACCACATGTGTAAGAGCTTCTGTGGATAACTTCGTCAGTTCTTCGGAATAGTTCTTGTCCTTAAATAAGGGGTCACTTTTTTGAATAATATCAAATAAGGCGTTAGCGGCCTTCCAGTAAGCGACAAAATCAGGAAGCGGCTCATCCTCTTCTTCCATGTGGTGAAGGTCGAAGGTCTGCATAACAGGGCGTTTGCGTCTATGAGACCAGTCGTATTCGGAACGTTTGTCCGGGTCGGACAGGATGTGGTACGCTTCCAGAATCTCCTGCATCTTCTCGGTGGTGTCAATTCCGTTCTTGATGTTGACATCTGGGTGATAGCGTTTGGCAAGTTCATTCTTGGCGGCGGTAATGTCTTCTAAGGAAGCTTTTTCCGAGACGCCTAATATATCATAATAATTTTTATCTTCCATTATATCCTCCTGTTGCCAATATATGGACATAAGCATTATTATCTTACGACAAACCGGAGAAGAAATCAATTACAAAATCTGTTTTTTAAAGACAGGATATTGTCAAGTCAGGGGCATGTGTTCAAAATGTCGTTTTCGAGTCGGAACGGTATTATTAAATTCAATATTGTATGTTACAATAAATAATAAATCTTTAAAGATTTATAGACATGAGGAGGGGCAGGATGAATATTGCGATTGTGGAGGATTCTTGGCAGGATTGTCAACTTCTGGTAAGGCTCCTGACAGAGTATATGAAACGCTCTGATTTTAATTTGCAGATCGACTGTTTTAAAAAAGGAGAAGAATTTTTGAGTGTTTTGGAGCCGGATAGATTTGATCTGTGCTTTATGGATATCTATATGGATGGGATTAGCGGCGTAGAGACTGCCGATAGGCTCCGGGAACGTGCTCCACAATGTCTGGTGATTTTTTTGACCAGCAGCCCGGACTATGTGGCGGAAGGTTTTCGTCTGCGTGCATGGAGGTATCTGCTAAAGCCGGTAAGCCGGGAAAGCCTCGGTGAAGCAATGCTTGAATGTGTTGAACAGATTGAACTTTCCAAACGGCGCCTGAATGTGACTGTGGGAAGGAAGGAAATCAGTCTGCCGTTTTCTAAGATTTATTATGTCGCCACAGCTAACCGCAATGTAGAAATCCATGGCAGGGACGCAATCCTGACCATGAATACCCATGTGACTTTTGAGCGGCTGACTGCCCCGCTGCTTGAGGATTACCGTTTTCTGTGTGCGGGCAAAGGATTGGTGATTAATCTTCAGTTTGTTAAATATGTAGAAGAAAGCTGCGCTGTGATGCTTAATGGCGACAGGCTGCCTATAAGCCGCAGGAAACGGCATGAGGTAGCGGCTGCCCTGGTGCAGTTTCAATTTGAAAATAGCTGAGAAGGAGAAGGTTTAGGTGAAGAGGGTTTGGATTTTTCTGGTGATATTTGTATTTGCTTTTGGGCGGGTCCTTTCTGTACATGCCAATGAAGATATGGTTTCAGAAATAAAGGTTATTTTGAACAAAAGTCTGCTTGCAAAAAATGATATGTTGGAATATGGGGATACACAGGGGCTTGAGGATATGGTTGAGGGCTGGAATAGAAGATTTGAGTTCATAGCAGGATTTACAGAAGATATGGAGAAAGGGGCTGAGCTTGAAGTAGAAGAGCTGGACTACAGCAGTATTGATGTGTGGCGTCCGGGGACTTATTCGGTAACGGTCAGGCTGAAAATCTGCGAGGACTACTCCAAGGATTTTACGATCTCTGACGAGGTACGCACTCTGAGTTTTCAGATTACTGTCGGAGCTCCCGAGGAAATTACTTTTGCTTTTAATCAGATTACAGACAATTTTGTCCAGTATGATTTCACAGCTCCAAAGGAGACGGCGCCGGTTCTTTGGTATGCTAAAACAGAACCTGGGAAACTGCCTGAGGATGTGAACTGGGAAGAGGGAAAAGAGGATTTCTATCGGAGATCTCCTCCAATGGTGAGAATCCTTCGCAGCGCTTTAGATGAACATAGTGATTATTTTTTTCAAATGCGAAGCGAAAAACTTGTTTCTAACATTTTGAAGCTGGAGGCTTCGTCTTTGTCCGATTCTGACAAAAAGGATATGGGAGGGGATCGTGACGGCGATGATAATGATAACGAAACTGTAGAACCGCCGCTTATACAGCCTTCGCCGCAGCCGCCGGATATGGAGAGGGAGCCGATAGAGCCAATACAGCAGCCGTCT
>CATLIP010000221.1 GCA_949957035.1 uncultured Lachnospiraceae bacterium | reverse complement strand
GAGCCATATACGATGGATCGGCTTGCATTCCAGGAGGTATCTGTCCAGAGCCAGAACTATGGCTATGCGCGGGTAAGGTATTGGGATGAGGCAGGAGAGGCACATGAGATTGACAGAAGTGCTGTGCGTGTGCTGAGAAAGGCAGATGAAGAAGGACGTATCTATTATATGCTCAGGTTCCCGGGACCAATTACGGCGAAGAAGATACAATTTGCGCTTTCAAGGGTTTATGTGTATGGAACGATTTCGATTTCAGAGGTTTCTTTCTATGAATATGATTCCATAGAAGAAGATATTATGGCTCTCTATACGAACGATCTCCATACAGAGCTGAAACCAGAAGTAACGATGGATACGATTAATGAACTGGATAAGAGAATCAACACGACAGATCCGGTCAGCAAGGAATACCATCCGGATAAGGCCAATCTGGAACGCGAACTTCAGACGGCTAAGGATATCCTGTCGGACGGCAACCTTGGAAGAACGGTTGAGGTTCATAATACCATCAATACGAAGGATGTGGGACGTGGATTTGGCGGCCTGAATGCATGGCAGCCTCTTGGAGTTACGGCGGCGGCTGGTGAGGAAATCACAGTCTATGTCGGACATAATACGAAGCGGACCGGTGACAGTACAAACTTGCAGCTTGTAAGTACACAGTACCACTCGGAAGCAGCCTCCATGTTCAAAGTAGTTGCAACATTGAAAGTCGGCAGGAATGAGATTACGATTCCGAAACTTTGGTCGCTTAACAAGGAAACCGGCGGGGCGTTATATATCCAGTATACGAATAATAATGCTAATGATAAATATGCCGTACGTGTGAGCGGAGGCGTACAGGTGCCGATACTGGATCTTTATACGAAGATGGATGCAGCAAGCGCAGAAGAGCGGCTTACGAGAGCAAAAGCATATATTGAGGAATTGGAGGCTTATGTAGCCGAGATTAAAACGAAGCATAATGAGGTACATAAGAATTCAACGAACAAACTTGTACAATATGATTATGTTGCTAGTGACTGTATCTTAGGGGCTTCCGATATCATGCTGGATACGATGATGATTTCGCTTCCTGCACAACAGATTCTTGCAGGAGTCGGGACCGGAAGCACAGAGGAGAAGGCCCAGAAGCTTGTAACGTCCATGGAAGCTATGGAGAACATGATGTACCTGTTCTATCAGCATAAGGGACTGAATAATAATGCGGCGGATGCGAAGGATAAGTTCCCGGCAAACCACCTGAATATTCGTTATCAGACCATGTTTGCAGGAGCATTCATGTATGCATCCGGCAACCATATCGGTATTGAGTGGGGATCTGCGCCGGGTATCATAGGTGGTGGAAAGACTGTGACCCATGACAATGGAAAATATGTGGACGGCAGATACTTTGGATGGGGAATTGCCCATGAAATCGGCCACTGTATCAATCAGGGTACTTACGCGGTTGCAGAGATAACAAATAACTACTTTGCAGTGCTTGCCCAGGCAAAAGATACGAATGATTCCGTACGTTTCCAGTATCCGAATGTGTATGATAAAGTAACGTCAGGAACGAAGGGACGCGCATCGAATGTATTTACGCAGTTGGGTATGTATTGGCAGCTACATCTGGCATATGATAATGGATTCAATTATAAGACCTATGAGAACTATGACGAGCAGCTTGCGAACCTGTTCTTTGCAAGGGTGGATGCTTATTCCAGAAATCCAGGAAAAGCGCCGACACCAGGAGATGTGCTGTTATCTCTTTGCGGTGATAAGGACCAGGATTTGATGCGGCTGTCTTGCGCGGCGGCACAGAAAAATATTCTTGAGTTCTTCGAGCGTTGGGGTATGACTCCCAATGCGGATACGATTAACTATGCAAACTGTTTCCCTAAGGAGACGAGAGCGATTTACTATGTGAATGATGATTCCAGGGTACAGCGTATTGCGAATCCCAACAGTCCGTTCAGTGCGGAAGGTGTGCAGGCGCTAAGTGATGGCACTACGGCAACGGCGGACCCGGATGCTGCAAACAAGGTGAATCTGAAATTCAGTCTGGTTTCCGGGGTAAATCAGGCAGATGTGCTGGGATATGAGGTGGTACGCTGCATAACCTCTAATGGAGACGAGGAGAAGGAAGTCGTTGGATTTGCGACAGGAAACGAATTCACGGATACGATTACAACTTTGAACAATCGTGTAGTGACCTATGAGGTGACAGCCATCGATCAGCATCTGAACCGTTCTGCGGTGAAACGGCTGGCTCCTGTGAAGATCAGTCATAAGGGAAATATTGACAAGACATACTGGAGCGTCAGCACCAATGATATGGAGGCGACAAGCAAGTTCACCGGCGGAGATAAGGTAGAGGAAGAGTACGTGCCATGCGGTCCGGAAGCAGAAGCGCCGATTAAGTCGGCTGTGGACAATCAGGCGGATACAACCTATACAGGATTGGCTGGTGTGAATGCGGAAGTTGTGATGGAACTGAACCAGACTGTTACGGTTTCTGGATTGCAGTATACTGTGAACAGCGGAACGGCAATCAAGGATTACAGTGTTTCTGTCCGTAATGCCGAGGGCGAATGGATAGAAGCGGCAAGCGGAACCTTTGGAAAAGATAAGGTCAACACCGTATACTTTGGCGTCGAGGGCAGCAGCAATATTGCGCTGTACCAGACATCGGCAGTCAAACTGTCAATCAAGAATCAGAAGGATGTGGAGATTGCAATATCCGATCTAGATGTATTGGGCGTGACAGGCGACTAAGTGGAATTCCGTAAAGCGGAAGGAACGGCTGCATTCGGTAAGTTAGAAGCGGCTTATAAGTACGGGGATAAGGCGGAAGATGTAATTCCGGCAGGTTCTATCGTATTTACCGGAAAATATAAAGGTAATTCTGCGTACAATGTGGTCATTCTGTACGATCAGGACGGCAATATTGTCGGCGGAGCCGATGCGGATGGTAAGCTGAAATCTTATCAGGTACTCTTCTCGGATGTACCGGAGACGGGAAATATTCAGGATGTTTACGACGGGACATGGATTTATTGGATTGCGCCGGGTGATGTGAACACCGGACTGAAATCAGTCAGGGCGGAGCTGTACCGAGTGGATAATGCTTTGACCAATGAAGGGCAGAGGCTGGTCAGCGATTGTATATTTGAGGAATTCCCGGCAGAGCTTCCGAATATAACACTGAGTGGCAAGAAGAATTAGAGCGATAAAAGGAGTAGAACATGAAGAAATTTAGATTAGGTATGATAATGGCAGTGTTCGCATTTATCGCAATGCTGCCGCTGCAGGTATCTGCTGCAGAAACAAAGGAGGTCAGTGTTACCTGCACTCCCAATGAAGGTAATACGGAATATACCGTAGATTTGTGTATTCCCAATGCGGCGAAGGAGGAAATCTCTACGTTAAGCCTGAAACTGGATGTTACCCCGGATATGAGCGTTTCGTCAACCGGGTATAGCAGTGTCATTGAATTCAGCAAGGATGTTATGGCAAAGGCAAAGGTGTATGAATATCGTGTCAACAATACGCTGAACATTTATATTGCAGGATTAAATTCATTGTTTAATGAGGATGATGATACGCTTCGCGTTGGGACCGTTTCCATGAAGAACAGCGCTGGCGAATCCTTAGCGCTTAACGGAAAAGAAGGCGTAAAACTTGACAGTGCAGGGGATGCGCTTCAGGTCGTTCGGGGCTGGGGGAATGCTGAATCTCCCAACAAGGATACGACTTGGGTTGCCGATAAAGAAGAGGAAGAAAATCCGGGAACGGAGATTCCTCCGAAACCGGGCGAAGGAGAGGAAGAAAACCCAGAGGGTCCAGAAGGTCCAGAAGGTCCGGAAGGTCCCGGTAATTCAGGCGTTCCGGGAGGTTCCGGAAATCCGGGAAGTAATACTGCAAAAGATCAGTATGATAATAACCGGAAAGTGAATGGCAGCCGGACTCAAGGCGTCAAGACAGGAGATACCAATACTATTGTAATTTATGTATGTGCTGTTGTGGCGTGTATGGGAGTGATTTCGGCGGTTGCTTACAAGAAACGCAAAATCAGATAATTGAATAAGAGTTTATAAGTTAGAAGAGGCTGTTGCAGAGTAATTAATTTTTATATTTTGCAGCGGCCTCTTTTCAGCCATTACCGATGTGAGGAATATTTTGCCAGAAACAGGCATTTCACAGGTATAGATTTATCCGGAATATGCATACTATTAGCAAGAAAGAGTCTTGCTGAAAGGAGCATATAAAAATTATGAAGGAATTGAAACTGGATCTTCTTCC
>CATLIP010000220.1 GCA_949957035.1 uncultured Lachnospiraceae bacterium | reverse complement strand
ACCGCCGATAATATCACGTGACGCAAGAAACATACCTGCAATAACCAGCTCCTTAACGCCGTTCGCATTGGCTCCCGGCGTATTGAAAACCACGATTCCTTCCTCCGCGCACCTGTCAAGAGGAATGTTATTGACTCCTGCCCCTGCCCTTGCAATGGCCTTAAGGCTTGGCGAAAACTCCATTTCGTGCATGACTGCGCTTCTCACCAGCACTGCATCCGCCTTCTCCATTGTACCCACCGGGACATATTCTTCCGTCAGTTTCTCAAGTCCTACATCAGAGATTGGATTTAAGCAATAATATTTATACATGATTACAGATTCTCCTCCTCAAACTTCTTCATAAATGCCACAAGCGCCTCGACCCCTTCTATGGGCATGGCGTTATAAATACTTGCGCGCATGCCGCCTACGGTACGGTGTCCTTTCAGGTTCTCGAATCCCGCCGCCTTTGCCTCTTTCACAAATTTTGCGTCCAATTCCTCATTTCCCGTCACAAACGGTACATTCATCAGTGAGCGGTCTTTTGGCACTACGGTTCCCCGAAACATCCTGCTCGTATCAAGATAATCATACAGAACCTTCGCCTTCTTCTCATTATGCACCTTCATCGCTTCAAGGCCTCCCTGCTTTTTCAGCCACTTGAACACCTTGCCGCAGATATAGATTCCATATGCCGGAGGCGTGTTATACAGAGAACCTGCGTCCGCGTGGGTCTTGTACTTCAACATGGTCGGAGTCCCAGGAAGCACGTCGTCCGTAATCAAATCCTTCCTCATAATTACAATTACCGTTCCTGCAGGGCCGATATTCTTCTGTACCCCTCCATAAATCACCCCGTACTTTGTCACATCCACCGGCTCGGACAGGAAACAGGACGAGACGTCCGCCACCAGAAGCTTTCCCTTTGTATCCGGCAGTTCCTTATATTTCGTCCCGTAAATCGTGTTATTCTCGCAAATATACACATAATCCGCATCTTCGGAAACCGGAAGACTGCTGACATCCGGGATATAGGAAAATGTCCGGTCTGCGGAAGAGGCTATGATGTTCACCTTTCCGTACTTCTTCGCCTCCTCGCTGGCCTTCTTTGCCCACTGCCCGGTCACAATATAATCCGCCACGCGGTTCTTCATCAGATTCATGGGAATCATGGCAAACTGCTGGGACGCCCCGCCTTGCAGGAACAGTACCGCGTAATCATCGGGGATTCCCATCAAATCACGCAGATCCGCCTCTGCCGTATCAATAATCTCCTGAAATGCCTTTGAGCGGTGACTCATCTCCATGACGGACATCCCAGTCCCCTTATAGTCTAACATTTCCTCTGCCGCTTCCCTCAACACTTCCTCCGGCAAAACTGCTGGTCCTGCTGAAAAATTGTACACTCTGCTCATCTTCATTCCTCCACTTTCTAACTTTTTCCTACTTACTTTCTTCCAAATCCTTCTCGTCGAACACTTCGCTGATTGCCTTCCCCGGCGCCACCATTGGCCATACCTTGTCGTCAGAGTCAATCTGACAGTCAATTACCACAGGCCTTCCCAAAGTCAGCGCTTTTGCAAATGCATCCTTGAATTCTTCCTGAGTCGCCGCCCGGATTCCCACTGCGCCCATCGCCTCGGCAAGTTTCACGAAATCTACCGCGTCGTTTAACACCGTAGCCGAATATCTCTGCCCATAGAAAAGGTTCTGCCACTGGCGCACCATTCCCAACACATGGTTATTGACCACTACTTGAATGACCGGGATGTTATGGCGCACTGCCGTCGCAATCTCATTCATATTCATACGGAAGCATCCGTCTCCCGCAATATTCACCACAATCTTATCCGGCATTCCCATCTTCGCCCCAAGGGATGCTCCAAGCCCATACCCCATGGTGCCAAGCCCGCCGGAAGTCAGAAGCGTCCTTGGCTTCGTGTAGCGGTAGAACTGTGCCGCCCACATCTGATGCTGCCCTACTTCCGTCACCACAATCGCCTCGCCTTTGGTCTGGCGGTAGACCTCCTCTACCACGAAAGGCCCGGTCAGCACGTCTGGATGATAGGACAAGGGGAAACGCCCCTTATATTCCATGATTTTTTCAATCCAGTCCTTGTGTTCCTGCTGGGATAATCTAGCGTTCAAGATCCTTAAGATTTCCCGGATATCGCCCACAACCCCGGCGGTAATCAACACATTCTTATCCATCTCCGCCGCGTCAATGTCAAATTGCAGAATCTTGGCATGGCTGGCAAATTTCTTCGCATTGCCGGTCACACGGTCGCTGAATCTTGCCCCAATGACTATCAACAAGTCGCACTCGCTGACCCCATAATTGGATGTTTTTGTCCCATGCATCCCTAGCATCCCGGTATAGAGCGGGTCTGTTCCCGGAAAAGCCCCTTTCCCCATGAGAGAATCCGTCACAGGCGCATCCACCTTCCTGACAAACGTAACCAATTCCTGGCTTGCATCCGATAATATGGCGCCGCCCCCCACAAAGATATAAGGTTTTCTGGATTTTTCAATCAACTTCAGAGCCGTCTCAATCTCCGCCTCGCTCACATCAATGGAATGAGGGATTGGTTTCGGCTCTTCCCTGTGATATTCCGCCTTATTTGCCGTCACATCTTTCGGAATGTCAATCAGAACCGGTCCCGGCCTTTCCTTCTTCGCAATGATAAATGACTTTCGTATCGTTTCGGCAAGGTCGTTCACATCCTTCACAATATAATTATGCTTGGTAATCGGCATGGTGATACCTGCAATGTCGATTTCCTGAAAGCTGTCCTTTCCGAGAAGGCTAACCCCTACATTACAGGTGATGGCCACGATTGGAATCGAATCCATATATGCGGTGGCAATCCCTGTGACAAGGTTCGTGGCTCCCGGTCCGCTGGTGGCAAAACACACGCCCACCTTACCGGTCGCCCTGGCATACCCGTCGGCTGCATGGGCGGCTCCCTGTTCATGGGAGGTCAGGATATGGGTAATCTCATCACTGTGCTTATATAACTCGTCATAGACATTCAGGATGGCGCCGCCCGGATAACCGAACACAGTGTCCACACCCTGTTCCTTCAAACATTCGATTAATATCTCAGATCCTGTCAACTGCATATTCTGTCGTTCTCCTTCTATTATATATGTTATATTTTAAAAATATCACAGCAACAACAGACTCTACTTCTGTCCGGGAATCTCCAAAATCGCTCCGCGATTTCCGCTTGTCACCATAGCTGCATACCGCGCAAGATACCCTGTCGTCACCTTCGGCTCTCTCGGTCTCCAGTCGTCTCGTCTCTTCTTAAGCTCTTCCTCTGACACATCAAGCTCTAATTTCAGGTTTGGAATATCAATCTTAATGATATCTCCCTCCTGAACCAGCGCAATCGGACCGCCTACTGCCGCCTCTGGAGATACATGGCCGATAGAGGCGCCTCTGGAAGCTCCGCTGAAACGTCCGTCCGTAATTAGCGCCACACTGGAACCCAGCCCCATTCCCGCAATCGCAGAAGTGGGATTGAGCATTTCTCTCATACCCGGACCGCCCTTTGGACCTTCGTAACGAATCACTACCACATCCCCTGCAACAATCCTGCCGCCCTTGATTGCGTCAATGGCATCCTCCTCACAGTCGAATACCCTTGCCGGACCTTCATGGACGAGCATTTCCTCTACTACGGCAGACCGCTTCACCACGCTTCCGTCCGGAGCAAGATTACCTTTTAAGACAGCAAGGCCGCCGGTCGGTGTGTAAGGATTGTCTATAGGGCGGATAACCTCAGGGTCTTTATTCACCGCAGACGCAATATTTTCCCCTACCGTCCTGCCTGTCACCGTCATACAGTCCGTGTGAAGCAGGCCTTTCTTATTCAACTCCGCCATCACCGCATAGACGCCTCCCGCCTCATCGAGGTCTTCCATATAAGTAGGACCGGCAGGCGCAAGGTGGCAAAGATTCGGCGTCTTCTCACTGATACCATTTGCAAAATCAATCTCAAAATCCATGCCAATCTCATGAGCGATAGCCGGAAGATGCAGCATACTGTTGGTCGAGCATCCAAGCGCCATATCTACCGTCAATGCATTTAAAATTGCCTTCTCTGTCATGATATCCCTTGGCCTTATATTCTTCTCTAATAATTCCATCACCTTCATACCGGCCTGCTTCGCAAGACGGATTCTCGCGGAGTAGACCGCAGGGATGGTTCCGTGTCCTCTAAGGCCCATACCCAGCACCTCTGTCAGACAGTTCATGCTGTTGGCCGTATACATCCCGGAGCAGGAACCGCAGGTCGGACAGGTCTTGTTC
>CATLIP010000219.1 GCA_949957035.1 uncultured Lachnospiraceae bacterium | reverse complement strand
CATATACCAAGGTGATTCAAAGAATGAATCCTGATGCGGTTGTAATCGGAAAACCATGTCCTCTGTTTGTACCGCTGGTGGAGGAAGGATTTGCAAAGCACAGGATTACGGAGGAAGTGATTGATATCTATCTGTCGGATATGAGACAGACGGAGATTGATACGATGATTCTCGGATGTACCCATTATCCTCTGCTGCGCTCGAGAATAATGGCATATTTTGGCGAGAAGGTACATATTGTGAATCCGGCGTATGAGACCGCCATGGATTTGAAAAAGGTTTTGAAGGAAGGCGGCATTGCGAATAAGTCAGAGGAAGCGGCAGCCTATGAGTTTTATGTCAGTGATGCGGCAGAGAAATTTACGCAGCTTGCGAGTACGATTTTATCTTATGATTTGGCAGCAACGAAACTGGTCAATATAGAGGAATATTAGGTGAGGTTATGACAAAGGACGTATTATTAAGTATATCCGGCCTGCACTATGAGACGGGAGTGTCGGCCTTGGAGGATGAGAATGAACCGATTGAGGTGATTACTCCGGCGACCTATTATTACAAGAATGATAAGCATTATGTACTCTATGAAGAGGTCGTAGAAGGAATGGCAGGGACAATCAAGAATAAGGTTCGAATTGCGGATGATAAACTGGAGATTATGAAGAGCGGGCTGTCCAATACTCATATGGTATTTGAGAGGGATAAGCTGAACATCACCCAGTATGAGACGCCGTACGGCGAGTTGTTAGTGGGGACGCACACGAAGGATATGCAGGTGGATGTGTCGGATGAGAAGATTGATGTCCATGTAAACTATGCACTGGATGTGAACAGTGAGACGATTGCGGATTGCAACATAGTGATGAATATAAAAGCACTGGAACGCTAATCTCCAGTGCTTTTATCATGTATGAAGTTTTGTTACTGCTTCTGAGCCTGTTTAGCCTTGTCCTTCATTCGCGCAAAGAAGCCCTTCTTCTTCTGGGGCGTCTCAAGAGGACCTCTCAAGCCTCTGACTGCTGTAATGTAGATTCCGCTGACCGTAGCCTTGACTTCCTTCTTAACCGGAATCAGAGGATAGATATCTGCGTCACACATTAGAGTCATAATCTTCGGGCCAATCTTTGCCTTGACAACCGGGACTTTGGAGCGGCGGAGATACTTCGGCGTATTCTCCACGACGATAGCGGGCAGTCCGGCATCCTTTAAGCGCAGCTTCCCCTTGTCAATGATGAGCATAGACATGTTCTGTGCTGCAGCTTCTAACTGCTTCTGCTGTTCGGCCTGCTTCTTCTCGGCTTTTTTCCCTAAAAAATATAGTGCGACACATGCAATAATCAGAATAACCAGAATAACCAGCATTACAATCGTAAATGTACTCACGGGCAAACCTCCTAATTTTTGTATTTCATAACACACATTGTACCATTCTTTGATATCAAGTGCAAGAGATTTGAATTGAGATTCTAAAGCGGAAAAGTAACGTAACACTTAACTTTCTGGAAAATATAGCCGATAATATAATGTAAGGTGAGAAAATGGAGAGACAATTATGAAGATATATGGTGATTATACATTTATACTGGACAAGTTGAATATCTGGAATAATTCTCAGGTCCAGATGTTTCAGAATGGTACGAAGATTGTGGAATTTGCGGATAAATTCCTTGAGGAACAAAGAGCGGCATCTCCAGACCGTGTCAGTATATCTGCGGAAGGTTTAGATTATATGAGACAGAAGCTGTCAGGTCTGGGTCCGTCAGGAAGCGAGGTTCACCTGACGGAGGAGGAGAAGCTTACGAAGTTCGGTGATATGGGAATGTCATTGATGGACGGAGTCTGTCAGGGATATATATTACAGCGACTTGATTTTAAAGGAACCAACGGCGTAAGCCACAGACTCTATGGAGATATGGAGAAGCGGTATCAGGAAGAGCTGGCCGGCAAGACGGATAAGAATGTGACGGCCCATGCGGAGAGCCTGGTGAATGCATATGCCGCTATGTATAAGAACATTGTAGAAGAGTATGAGAACGGCACCCGGGAGTTCTGGACCGTAGATACCAGTACGGGGGATGATTTTCAGGGTGTAGAGTTTGAGATTAACGGTCAGCCGGTACGATATCGTAAGCTTACGATGGAGGAGGAGTTAGGGAGGCTTAAGGATACTTTTAATCAGCTTGCCGACGACGTTGCCAAGGAGCTTGCGAGAGAGGATGCCAGAAAGAAGGCTATGGAGGACAAAGAGATAGGTCCGGATGACGAGGTAGATTTCTGGAAGATGGCCGATATTGTAAAGGACTTCATGGATGAGCTTGATCGGTTGATTACAATGATAGAAAAGATGTTTGCAAAAAAGGCAGAAGAGCCTGAGAATATTGGTGAGAGGATTGTGGAAGAGGCGAAGGGCCATGTTGCCGCAACAGTAGCAAGAGGGAAGCAGCAGGCACAATTTGCCAATTACAGGAAGATGACCCAGATGGCGGTAAATGTACAGTCGGTTTTAGGTAATATCAGGGCATAGGTACTGTGAAGGAGGAACATGAAGCACCCCGCATGTAGGAAGGGATGTCAGATACATGCGGAGTGTTTCTTTTTTTTGATATCAGGAAACATTTGTTTCGTCAGGCAATATAGCCGGAAATTTAAGGGAGGCATTGGATGTTAGAATTAGTGGGAGATGGAGCCGTTAATGCGTATAGATGGATGATGGAACATCTCTACGTGATTAACATAGTGTTTTCATTACTGATTATATTTTTTCAGCGAAGGAATCCCACCACAGTGTGGGCATGGTTACTGCTGCTGTATTTTATTCCGGTTTTGGGATTCGCTTTGTACCTCATTCTTGGTCAGAACTTCCGCAGGGAGCGGATGTTCAAGATGAAGGAGATTGAAGGAGAGATTAAGTATGCAGTGCGCAGACAGGAGGAATCCATCTACCGGAAGAAGTTAAGGCTGAGAGACCCTGAGCTTGACCGGTTTAAGCGGCTGATTCTTTATAATCTCAATGAGGCGGAGGCGGTGCTGACGGATAATAATGATATCCGTATCTTCACAGACGGAAGAGAGAAGTTTCAGACTCTGTTATCGGAGATGGATCACGCCAGAAACTATATCCATGTGCAGTATTATATTATCAAGAACGATGAACTTTGGAAGGAGATTGAAGAGGTTCTGCTTCGCAAGGCGCGCCAGGGTGTAGAGATTCGTGTTTTATTTGACAGTATGGGCTGCCGGGGGATGCGCCGCTCTGACTGGGCGCGCCTTGAGAAGGCTGGGATTAAAGTGGCTGAATTTTTTCCGGCTTGGCTAGGAAAGCTGCAGCTTCGTGTCAATTACCGCAACCACAGGAAGATTGTTGTCATAGACGGAAGGATTGGGTTTGTGGGCGGCTTTAATGTAGGGCGCGAATACATTGGAAAAGATAAAAAATTCGGCTACTGGCGAGATACCCATGTGTGTATAGAGGGCTCCGCGGTAACATCACTTGCCATGCGTTTTGTTTTAGACTGGAATTATGCTGCAAGAGAGAATCTGTTTTTGGAGGACCGTCTCTTTGAACTGCCTGCCTATGTGCGTAACGGCAGAGACCCGGTGCAGATTATATCTAGTGGTCCGGACTCTAAGAGTCAGGAGATACGCAATAATTATCTGCGCCTCATTCATATGGCCAGAAAGAACATTTATATTCAGACGCCGTATTTTATTCCGGATGATGATATTCGGGATGCTCTGGAGATTGCTGCTAAGTCGGGAATCGATGTGCGTATCATGATTCCCTGTAAGCCGGACCATCCATTTGTCTACTGGGCGACCTACTCTTATCTGGGAGAGATGATTGAGGCCGGGGCCAGATGTTATACCTACAATAATGGTTTTCTTCATGCAAAGTGCATGTGTGTGGATGGCCTTGTCACTTGTATGGGGACTGCCAATATGGATATTCGAAGCTTCAGCCTGAATTTTGAGGTGAATGCAGTGATTTACAGCGCGAGAACTACGGGAAGGCTGATGGAGGCATTTGAGAACGATATTGCAAAGAGTACGCTGATTACCCGCAAGAAGTATGAGCAGAGAGATTTCATTATTCGGATTAAGGAACAGTTCTGCAGACTTTTATCTCCGGTATTGTAGGAAATCATTACTTTTGTCCTGCCTGTCGGAGGGCAGGGGTATTTTTAGAAAGAAATTGGTGAAATAAGTGTGAAAATGCTTTGAAAGTGGGTTCAAATGTGATATAACATACTGGTGCGCTCAACAGTTTCTAATGAGGTGGAATCTGAAGACGAGACTTGCGATGTTCTTGACGGGCGCGCTAACA
>CATLIP010000218.1 GCA_949957035.1 uncultured Lachnospiraceae bacterium | reverse complement strand
ATCTGCGTCAGATATTCATTAATATTCTCGGAAATTCCGTGAAATTTACGCCGGACGGAGGCAGGATTTGTTTCCAGGCGTGGGAAAAGGAATGGACGGATGAGGAGGTATTGTACCGGTTCGAGCTTTCGGATACAGGGATTGGGATGAAAGAAGAATACTTGCCCCACCTGTTTGAGGCTTTTTCTCAGGAGGATGACGGGACAAGGACAACCTACAAGGGAACCGGACTTGGAATGGCAATCACCAAAGAGTTCGTGGAGTTGATGGGCGGAACCATTGAAGTGGAAAGCAAGCTGAATGTGGGGACGAGATTTGGGATTGAGATATGGTTTGATATTGACAAGGACGCAAGGATTGGGGAGTCACAGTTTGATTTCCAGATAGACTTGGTGGGAATGAAGGTTCTGCTGGTAGAAGATATCGAGCTGAACATGGAGATTGCACAGTGTATGCTGGAGGATGAAGGAGCTGAAGTGACGCCGGCGGTGAACGGGCAGGAAGCTGTGGATATGTTTTCCAATCATCCTCCGGGTACATTTGACATGATTATTATGGATATAATGATGCCTGTAATGGATGGCATTACCGCGGCCAAGACTATTCGGGCAATGGAGAGACCGGATGCGAGGAAGATTCCGATTATTGCCATGACAGCCAATGCCTATGAGGAGGATATCCAGAAGACCCATGAAGCCGGAATGAATGCACATCTGTCCAAACCGATTGATATAGACCTGATGTTAAAAACTCTGGCAATTTTTTATTCGTCGAACAAGGAAGAAGAATGATTATGCGATGAGGTTGCTGCAAAATGCAGTTGGAAGCTATTTTGCAGTAGCTTCATTATTTTTATAGATAAAATCAATAAAACCATATGAATTATTATAAAAAACAATAGCGATTCTGCCCTGATTTCGTTGCCCATATCCCTCAAACGTGTTACGGTTATTCTATCAGTATTAGAAGATACAAAGGAGGATTTGATTATGGCTGATTATCGCAAGATGTGGGAGGAATTGGGGATGGATTTGGAGACCCATGACCAGCTGTGCGCAGTACTTCCCCAGGCATTCGGGGATGTGTATTTATCTCAGGAGAACCGTCCGGAGGGTATGGACTATTATAATATGGTGGTGGCTGATATCCACGGGATACGCCCTGCGGAGCTGATTGAGCACCAGAAGAAGGGCGGCAAAGTCTTTGGGACATTCTGCGTCTATGTTCCGGACGAGATCGTGTTTGCGGCAGACGCCATCGCCACAGGTTTATGCGGCGGCTCCCAATTCTGGGTTCCCGGCGGGGAAAAAGTGCTTCCGACCAATACCTGCCCGTTGATTAAGGCTTCCGTGGGCGCCAGGCTTGACCGGACCTGCCCGTTCTTCAGGATTGCCGATATGTATGTTGGGGAGACCACTTGCGATGGCAAGAAGAAAGCCTGGGAGATTTTAGGAGAGGATGTGCCGATTCATATTATGAATCTTCCGCAGATGAAGCGGGCGAAGGACATTCAGGCATGGGCGGAAGAGATTGAGACATTCAAGAATGCAGTGGAGGAATTTACAGGCAATCAGATTACGGCAAAGAAGCTGGCAGAGAGTATCAAGCTGATTAATGACAAACGAAAGGCGTTAGAGCGTCTCTATGAGCTGCGTAAGAGTGAGACTCTTCCTATCAGCGGATGTGATGCACTGCTGATATCTCAGATTGCATTCTATGACGATCCGGCAAGATTTACGAAGATGACCAATGCATTGTGTGACGAGCTTGAACAGCGTATAAAGGACGGCGTAAGCGTAGTCCCGGCAGGAACGAAGCGTATTTTGCTTACAGGAACGCCTCTTGCAATCCCGAACTGGAAACTGCACAACATCGTTGAGACCAGCGGGGGAGCCGTTGTCTGTGAGGAGATGTGTACCGGTACACGTTATTTTGAGCATCTGGTGGACGAGACGAAGACGGAGGTTGCCGACCAGATTGAGGCGCTCGCAGAGAGATACATGAATATTAACTGTGCGTGCTTCACTCCTAACACAGGAAGAATTGACGATATACTCAGGCTTGCGAAGGAGTACAAGGTGGATGGCATCATTGACGTCAACCTGAAGTTCTGTAACCTGTACGATACGGAAGGATATCTGGTTGAGCGTGCGCTTAAGGATGCAGGTATTCCGGTACTGGGAATCGAGACGGATTATACGGACAGCGACGCACAGCAGCTCCGCACAAGGGTCAGCGCATTTATCGAGATGCTGAATAATTAAGAAGGAAGTATACCTATGTCTGAGATACAGCATTATGTACTGTTTCCCAATCATGACAACGCGATGCGGCTGCACCGGGAGTTAAAAGCGCTGGGGATTAAGGCGGTGATTGCGCCTACCCCCAGGGCGGCCAGTAAATGCTGCGGGGTATCGCTTCTGGTTCAGGAACAGGATCTTGAGGTGATTAAAGCCTGTGTAAGAGAGCGGGAAATTGAGATATTGAAAATCGCAGAGATTGAGAGGGATGTGAATCCCAAAAGAGACAGATATTGCTAGGATTCCATAGACAAATCATGGCAGATGGAATATAAGTATATTGCAGTGTAATTTGGAGTAAATGATATGAATTTTGTAGGTATTGATATAGGCTCAACAGCGTCTAAGGTAGCAGCAGTAGGAGAGAAGGAGCTTGAGTTTGTTCTCCCTACAGGATGGAGCAGCAAGGAAACGACGCAGACAATCAAAGAAAAATTATTACAGGAGGGCATTGATGTCCTGTCAGAGGATACAAAGGTAGTTGCGACGGGATATGGACGGGTGGCGGTGGATTTTGCCGACCATGTGATTACGGAGATTACCTGCCATGCCCGGGGCGGAAGACAGATGGCGGGAGATGACTGTGCCATCATTGACGTGGGAGGACAGGATACGAAGGTGATACTTGTAGAACACGGCATGGTGCAGGATTTCCTGATGAATGACAAATGTTCCGCCGGAACAGGAAAGTTCCTGGAGATTATGGCGAACCGTTTAGGCGTCACCCTTCAGGAGCTGTTCGATATGGCGGAAGCAGGAACCGTCCTTCCTATCAGCTCTCTTTGTACCGTGTTTGCGGAATCCGAGGTAATCAACTATATTGGGGAAGGCAGGAGCCGGGAGGATATTGCGGCAGGGGTTGTTGACTCCGTTGCGGCAAAGGTGGCACAACTTAGTCAGAGGAAGAATCTGTCCGGAAGGATTATTTTGACAGGGGGATTGAGCCACAGCCGGTATTTTACGAAAATCCTTTCCGAGAAGATTGGGCGGACGGTGGAGCCTACAGAGAGAGGCAGGTATGCCGGGGCGCTCGGGGCTGCTTTGCTGGCGCAGGAAAAAAATAAAAAATAATTGAAAATTTTTGAATGGTTTTCTAATCTTGGGTCGTATTATAGATAGAAGTCAGAAATGACTCGGCAGAACAAAAAAACAGGTCATGTAGAATGGAGGAAAATCATGAAGAAAGTTGTAACAATTGTCTTGGTTTTTGTGTTGGCTCTCTCGCTGGGGGGGATTGTGGCGTTTGCCGAGAAACCGGTAGAAGCCCGCTGTTTCTATGGCACGAACAATGACTGGGTATGTGATTACCAGAATATGGGATGTGCCTTTGGGAATGGATGTTTGTCCAATTTCTGCGGTAATTATGGAACGGGCGTGAATATGTCGGGGTATGTGTCCGAGAGACCGGTGGTTACTCAGACGCCGGTTTATACCGAAAGCAGCAGCCAGAGTTACGGCGGGGGCGGCCAGAGCTATACTGGAAGTAGCCAGTCAACGGGATGGTCCGGCGGCGGTTATCAGGGTTCCGGTTATGTGGATAACAATGGCGACGGCTATTGTGACAATTGGTCAGGTTCCTATGGCGGTGGACATCACGGCGGCGGACATCACGGCGGCGGACACCACAGATAAGAGATGAGGTTCTATTGTGCGGAGCGAACAGGAGGTAAACAGAGCGTTGGAACAGTATGCAGATACAATTCAACGGCTCTGTATGATACATTTGAAGAATTATCATGACACCGAGGACATATTTCAGACAGTGTTTTTGAAGTATGTCCTAAGTTCCGTTGTATTTGAAAATGCTGAACATGAAAAAGCGTGGTTCATACGGGTGACGATTAATGCCTGTAAGGATTTGCTGAAAAGCTTTTTTCACAGCCATACGGTTCCGTTGGACGAATGGACGGGGCAGATGGAGGACCAGGTGCCGGAGCACAGTGAAGTGTTGGCAGCGGTCCTTTCTTTGCCTGTGAAGTACAGGAATGTGGTGTACCTTCATTACTATGAGGATTATTCTGCCGCTGAGATTGGCCGCATTCTCGGGAAG
>CATLIP010000217.1 GCA_949957035.1 uncultured Lachnospiraceae bacterium | reverse complement strand
ACCCGGAAACCTATGGGATTGACCATGCTCCCGTAACCTTTGGGTACTGCACCACAGATACTGCGGCAATCTGCGCTTCCGCAGAAAATGCAATTGCTGTTCTTCATTCCTTTGACCGAAACCGTTTATCGAAAAAGAATCGGCTGACCTATGATATCCTTGAAAATTATATGGTTTCCGCACATGCGCTTGCCCCTTATTCGCTCTACGAAGAACCGCTTGCGCCCATGACCGGCACCCAGGCGCAGCTTCCTGTACTGCTGTCGGAATACCAATTCTACAGCCGTTCAGACATCGACACCTACTTAGAGCTGCTGACCAAGGCTCCCGAATATTTCCACTCTATTCTGGAATTTGAGCAGGCAAAGTCCAAGTCCGGCTTGTTTATGGCCTCTTACTCTGCCGACGCCATCATAGCAGAATGTCAGGCATTCATCGAAATGGGTGAACAGAACTATCTCTATTCCTCTTTTGAGGAACGGCTTGCCGCGGCAGATTTGCCAGACGAAACGAAGAAAGATTACATAGTTAAAAACTCTGAACATATCAAGAATTACATTTTCCCGGCATACGCCGAATTAAAGGATGGACTTACCGCCTTACGTGAAACCGGAAAGAATAACAATGGACTCTGCCATCTGCCCGAAGGCAGAAAATACTATGAGCTAACCGTTGCCTCCGAGACCGGCTCTTCCCGATCCATCCCGGAATTACAGCAGCTAACCCAGGGACAGATGTTCACTGACCTTACCGACATGCAGAAAATCTTGTCGCCAACAGCCGAAGGAACTTCCGTATCCTCCGACCTGTTTAAGGCACAGGGAACCCTTCTTGAAAATCCGGACCCAGAGGTAATCTTGTCCGATTTGCAGAACAAACTGGCTGACAATTTCCCAAAACCGCCAAAAGTCAACACAGCGATTAAATATGTCCAGAAATCCATGGAAGACTATTTAAGCCCTGCTTTTTATATGATACCTGCCATCGACAATTCCGCTGAGAATGTGATTTATATTAATAAAGGACATTTGCCCGATGACCTGTCACTGTTTACAACCCTTGCTCACGAGGGCTATCCCGGACATCTGTACCAGACTACCTACTACGCCAGCCAAAAGCCGGACCTTATCCGGAATCTTCTGAACTACGGCGGTTATGTAGAAGGCTGGGCGACCTACAGCGAAATGATGAGTTACTACTACGCACCTGTTTCCAAGGAACAGGCTACACTGATGCAGAAAAATACCTCTGTAATTCTGGGACTTTATGCACTTGCCGATATGGGGATTCATTATGAAGGATGGACTCTTTTAGATACGGTATCCTTCTTCCGAAGCTATGGAATTACCGATACAGACACGATCGAGAAGATTTACGACCTGATTATCGCCGACCCGGCAAACTATCTGAAATATTATATCGGATATGTGGAATTCCTCGAAATGAAAAAGGAGGCTCTTGAAGCGTGGGGAGAAGATTTCTCTCAGGAAAGGTTCCATAAGGCTGTACTGGATGTGGGGCCGGCGCCCTTTGAATTGGTAAGGGACTATGCGTTGAAAAAATGATATGATGGGGCTGACGCAAAATGCTAATGGTTATTTTGCAGCAGCTCCATCAAGATATTGTCTGTTAGCTGACAACAACTTCCATCTTAACTCCATCTTTTCCGCTCAGACCTGTGAGGAAACGATAGCGCACCCGCTCTTCCATTTCTTCGCAGACATAAACATTGAAATAGCTGTGTCTCATAAACTCTGAAAGATGTAAAAATATATTTTTCGCCAATAGATAGGAAAATTTTTCTAACTGTATATTGACATAAATCTTCTGGCTGTCATCCGCCTCCACGCGGCATTCGCTTACTCCTTCTTCAACTCCAAGAAATAGTCGAATATCCTCAAGCATTCCCGGCGCTGTATGCGAACGAAATTCTTCAAAGATTTTATAATTGGCTTCTTCCATTTTCTTTTGCTCCTCCTGCTTATCTGTACCGACAACCGCTCCGTCCTAAAGCTTTATCTAGCCAAAAAACAGTCGGTAGCAAAGATATACCAGTACCATAACCGCTACGCCGGCGGCTTCTGCCAGAATGAGCTTCTCCTTTCCCTTCTTCCCGTCTTTTCTCAACTCTTCCGGCTCCATCAACATTCCCCATGGGCTGTGCTTCTGCATGGTCAAGGTGATTCCCTTCTTCTCGTTCTCTCCAATCGATTTCAAAAACTCACGCCAATTCACTTCTAACAGCTTCATTCCCCTGATCAGGTCTGCCTGCATATTCTGGCTTTTCAGCAATATCTGAAAAAAACCTGCCCGCTCT
The DNA here is from genome assembly GCA_949957035.1 of uncultured Lachnospiraceae bacterium. The sequence goes on along the minus strand of CATLIP010000217.1, from coordinate 2,044 downwards.
GAATACGCCTCCTGCTGCCGGTATGTCATATCTTCTTTTTTCTCCATAAATATCTTATATGCGTATTGAAGGCCCTCTTCCGCCGCTTTCTGGGGGCTCTTCGTCTTCTCATAGATATTAGTGGTATAGTGATAGACCTTATAGACTCCCTTCTGGGAAAGATAATAGTCTACCATCTGATTAATGGCGCTTTTTACAGGAACCTTTAGCGCATTGTCCTTCCCGGAACCTGACGCATACACCTGTCCTTTGATTGATGTAAGCGCCGCAAGCAAACCTGTCACCTCTTCGTTCTTTGCGCTGATTGCCGGGCTCTTAAGCAGATTGCCGCTCCCATTCATATGCGCTGCGAATCTATTCGCCCTTTCCAGCTCTTTTCCGGTAACTGTCGCCTTGCCTGCAGTAATACCGGACATTTTATCAGCTCCTCCTTCGGCCTTGCTCAAGGCTTTCGTCCTCTGACTAATCTGCTGCTCACCGGACCGGCTTCTGGTATCAAGCTCCTGACTAATCCGGACGTTGCCGCCCTTCGTCACGCTATAGATTCTTCCTTCCTCCTCAGATGCTGCGGACAGACTTCCGGAAGATGCATTTGAAACAGAAGCGGTATACATACCTTTCTTGCCCCTGCCGCTCTGTCCTTCCTGCATCTGTGATTCCGGCATGAAATATCGGGTATTTCCCGTAGTCTTCATGGTGCCCCGTGTATAAAATCTGTCCGCAGCCCTAGTGGAGATTGATTCGCCTGTGGTCTGCTTATATACGCTGGCTTTTACAGCCTTAACTGCCTCTGTCTGGCCGGCCTTGTTAAGCAATTCCAACAGTTCATTCAGGTCTTCTTCCAATAAAAGATTCAACTTCTGAGACAGAACCTCGTTCAGACGTTCTAACTGGACTGTCTGGTCTTCTCCTAATGTATGTGTCAGTATCGCTTCCAGAAGCGCAAGATAGAGGCGGGATAATTCCTTCAACTGCGCTGAGAGCTGTGCATCGCCTGATGGCATCCATGCCTGAAACGCTTCCCATAATTCCTGCTCCATCTCAAGGGTCCATTTGATATTCGCATCCTTCATAAGTCTGCCTTCTATCCCAAACCACTTACTCTGTTTGGACAATTCAGACATATCTCTCTTTTCTTCCGGACGTTCTCTGTTACTGTCCTCTTCCTGCTCTGCTTTCCTATCCGCTCGCTCCTTCTCAAGATTCTCCTTCGCCTCTGCCGCATGCCTGGCAGCTTCCGTAATCAAAATCTGCCCTGCTTCCATCTGCGCGGTCTTTCTGGCCATCCTGCTCTCTGCTGCTACGGATACGGCTGCAGGAAGGTTTGAATCTCCTCCTGTTTCGTTGACCCTTGACATTCTCTGTCTCCCTTCTGCCTCTTACTTGTCTGTATCTCAGATTGCATAGACCATGAAACCTGACACAATATCCGTCATAAATTTCTTCTTATAATAGATATCGGCTCAATTACGGATGTTTTAACCTTTCATTCTATATTTTTTCAAACAAGTTGCACTGCATGTAAAAAGGGAACGGTATCTTCCTTTCCGTTCCCTTTTATTCTGTCATTATGTTATTTAGAAACTCCAGCTTTCTCGTAGTAGCTGTCAAACAAATCACCGATTGCACTGTGTGTCTCCTGTGAAATAGACGGCAGTGACTTGCCCCATGACTTCGTAGCCTCTTCAAATCCCTTTTCTACTGCTGCCTGCATCTCTTTCATCTTCTCCGGATTATCGCCTGCAAGTGCATATGCAAAATCAAAAATTCTCTGTGACGTCTGCTTTACACCCCAGTATCCATCCTCAGAAATAGCCTGCTGAGCCTCTGCCTTCGTCTGTGCGTCCACTGTGAAGTTGCCGCTGGCAATTCTTCTCCACATATCATCGCCCTGTGCGCTGACACCTGTAATTCCCTGCTTCTGGAACATCTGTGTCATCATGTTCGTGAAACGTGCCATCTGATTATCCAGATCAGCCTTCAAGCTCTGCACCAATGAAGCTCTCTCTGCATCGCTCATTTTGTTTGTTACTTTTGTGTCCTT
>CATLIP010000216.1 GCA_949957035.1 uncultured Lachnospiraceae bacterium | reverse complement strand
AAACTGTAGATAGCATAGATTTAGCATGTTTCAACTGTAGGCAGCATACAGACGGATAAGTTTTGGGCTAAAACGGTGAATAGTTGTATCAGATAGAAGTTGTGAAAGGGGCAGATGAATTTATGAAGCAGATGATTTATGGCGTGGACTTAGGATGGGCGGCGCAGTTGGAGACGATGGGATACCGCTGGCTGAATGAAGCGGGTGAGGAGACGGAGTTGTTAACGGCATTAAAGGAGTTTGGAGTGAATGCGGTGCGGTTCCGTGTTTTTGTGAGTCCGCCGGAGGGGGCTTTCTGGCAGAAGACAGAAGATGAAATCTGTATGCTTGGCTTCTGCGACGCCCTTAATGTGCTTAAAATGGCAAAGCGTGTGAAAGAACAGGGAATGAAGCTGATGGTTGGTTTTCATTACAGTAATCATTTTGCAGACCCGGAACATCAGGATATCCCCAGAGAGTGGAGAAATGATACGGATATCCAGCTTGAGAGGCGGGTCGCTGACCATACGCGGGAGGTGTTGAAATTATTTGCCGAAAATGGGGCATGCCCAGACTGGGTGCAGGTGGGCAATGAGATCAATAACGGGCTGATGTGGCCCTGGGGGAGCCTGAATGAGGCTCCAAAGCAGTTGGTTCGTTTCCTGAATGCGGGGTATGATGCGGTCAAGGAGGCCTGTCCGGACTGTAAGGTGATTACCCATTTGGCGGAGGTGTGTAACCGGGAGTTCTGCGGGGCTTTTCTGGATAATTTCTTTGCAGAGAAGGGGAGGACGGATATCTTGGGATTCTCGTATTACCCATACTGGCAGCAGTTTAAGAGCGATAAGGATATGCTGTCTGAGAAATTGAAGATGTATTCCCAGGTTTATCAAAAGCCTGTGATGATTGTGGAAGTGGGCGGGCTTGACTATGATGACGAGGGCAGTTATAAGATTGTGAGCGACTGTGTGGGCGCAATGGCGGAACAGGACGGGCAGGAGGAATGCGCGGTGTTCTATTGGGAGCCGGAGGCGGCCTCGGAGATACTGCCGGATAAGTATCCCCTTGGCGCGGCGAAGCTGGTGGGGGAGAAGACGTTACAGTTCAATCAGGCTCTTCGGGCATACCGGGATTTTTAAGCAGGCGGTATCTGCTGATTGCGGTATTCTCCGGGCGTGACGCCGTACTTTTTCTTGAATATCTTTAGGCCGCTGCAGTAGGAAAAGGTATGCTGGAGCGGTGCGGCCATGTCATAATATGCGTTGATGATGCTGTCGGAATGATGGAGTTCCAGAATGTTGCAAGAAGCGGCAAGAAAAACAGGTGTGGCAAGGATTGGTTAGAAGGGTAACACTGATTGAGAAACGTTTTCCTTAATAAATAATTTTTAATATGGCAATATTTATTGTAAATGTGTTTTTTTTGTGATATACTTTAAAACAATCAGAAAAGATGTGCGGAATTTGCAAAAGTACACTTTTTGCATACGATGAGGCTGCTGAGGTTGCACATATGGGATTTAGTACAGATTTGTATGAGAATTTCGTGAATAATTCCGGTATTTTACGCTAAGAAGAAGTTTGACGGAAATGAATATGGGCAATGGGCAGGAGTGGGGAATTTTTCCACTTTTCCAAAATAACTGTAAAATAGTGTGGTTCTTGCCATGCTATTTTGTTTTTTAGGGATTTTTTGGAGCAAAAGGTATGATACAAGGGTGGAAAGAGCAAAGGAGACAGAAGAGAGAATGGGTCTAGAGGTTTTTGGACTAAATGAAGGAGGAGAAGATATGTTAAAAAAATTGAAGCTGGCGCAGAAACTGGCATTGGTGATTGGTTCGATCCTGGCGGTCAGCCTGATTATCCTTGTCGGGATTACAGTCTATATGTCTGAAGGGGCAATTACGGAGGCAACTTATGGTGAATTAGATGCAATCTGTAATTCTAATGCCACACATATCCAGACTATATTTGATGAGGCGGAGACAGCTTCAAAGGATATGCAGTCATTTTTGGAAAAATCATATCAACAGGTCGAGGCGGATCCGTCTCAGAATATAGTACCTACGGATCCGACTGTTGTTGCGCTCTGTCAGAGTGGTATCTACGGAAGAGTGCTGACGCCGATTAACTATGATGTTGAGATATATCTGCGTGAGACGGCTCGGAATGCGGCGGTTAATAATGAAGACCTTGCAGGTGTGGGCGTGTTGTTCGAAGCGTATAAGTTCCAGGACGATATGAAGGATTATGCGTTCTACATAGGGGAAGATAATGCAACAGGCAAGGTTGAACCTTTCGGTGCGTATGAACTGTATTCTCAGGAGAATTATTATAAACTGGCGGCTGAGAAGATGGAGAGTGTGGTCACGGATCCATATGACTATAATGGAGTTTCCATGGTTTCCTATGCAAGCCCAGTAATCCATAACAATGAACTTATGGGTGTTGTTGTGGCGGACATTAATGTCAGCAATTTTGATAAGGTGGAGACTACCAATGAGGATTACCCTAGTATGTACTGTACGATTTATAATGCCAATGAGATGATTATCTATGACAGTGAGTCGAAGGATGATATTGGTAAGTCTCTTTCTGACTTTACCCCGAATGCTAAGGAATTGAAGGCGATTCAGGATAAGATGGATGGGGATACGGAATTTCAGATTGAGACGACCCGGGAGGATGGCAGGAAGGTCAGACGGTTCTTTACTCCGATCAAGGCGGCAGGTGAGACTTGGTGGGCGTTGACGGCGGTTCAGACGAAGGATGTCGACGCGTTGATTATGACAACCATATATTTGATGATTGGTCTTTCCGTGGTAGTGTTGATTGTTATTATTGCTACGATAATTCTTGTCCTGAGAAGGGTGCTTAGTCCTGTTAAGGGGATTGTTGAGGCAGCGAACAGCATTGCGGAAGGTAATCTGGATGTGGAACTTGAGTCAGCGAATGAAGATGAGATTGGAATATTGTCGAATACATTTGCACGAATGGTAGGTACTTTGAATCGGATTGTTACGGATTTGAAGTATGTTCTGGAGGAGATGGCGGAAGGTAATTTCACGGTCAGGACCAAGGCAGAGGACAGTTATATCGGTGCGTTTGAAGGAGTTCTGCTTTCTGTGCGTAAAATGAACCGCAGGCTTAGCAGCGCATTGAGCCAGATTGACAATTCAGCGGATCAGGTGTCTATGGGAAGCGACCAGATGGCGTCGGGCGCCCAGGCGCTCTCTCAAGGGTCTGTGCAGCAGGCGGCGTCGGTTGAGGAGCTTACCGCAACGATTTCCGGTATTTCTGAACATGTACAGGGGACGGCACACAATGCGGCGGATGCCCGGAACATTTCGGTGCAATCCGGAGAAGAGACTGCGATTTGTAATCAGCAGATGCAGGAGATGGTTGCAGCCATGGATGAGATTGGCAAGAGGTCTGCAGAGATTGGCAAGATTATTAAGACCATTGAGGATATTGCATTCCAGACTAATATTCTTGCGCTGAATGCGGCTGTGGAGGCTGCAAGGGCAGGAGAGGCCGGCAAGGGATTTGCGGTTGTGGCTGACGAGGTGCGCAATCTTGCAGGAAAGTCTGCCAGCGCTTCTAAGAGTACGTCTGAGTTGATTCAAGGGGCAGTAAGCGCTGTGGATAAGGGTATGGAGATTGCCAATGAGACTGCGCAGTCGTTGGAGAAGGTTGTTGAAAGCAGCCGCGCAATTTCTGGCCTGGTGGACAAGATTGCTGAGGCGGCGGTGGAACAGTCTACGTCGCTTGAGCAGGCTACGAATGGTATGAACCAGATTTCCAGTGTTGTGCAGACTAATTCTGCTACGGCTGAGGAGAGTGCGGCTACCAGTGAAGAGTTGTCCAGCCAGTCTCAGATGCTTCGGAATTTGGTGAGACAGTTTAAGTTGAACAGGTAGGAATCATAATTGAGTTTGAGATGAAGCTGTTGGGAAATAGCGGATTTCTGATATATCATGGAATTGGAAGATGTGGGATATATCGGAGGTAAAAGATTTCCTGACAGCTTCGTCTTTTTTGCTTTATAGGAAATTGCGAGTTTTTGTGAGGAAGAAAAAAACATATGTTCATCGAACATATGTCGGATAGAAATAAGATTAAGTATGACAAAAAGACGATAATCTTAGAAAAGATAAAAACCTTCTTCACCAAAATCATCATCAAGTTCATCATCATTTAGAAAATAATCCAAATCAAGAAGGTCTCCCTCACTCATAGAGAGGATGTCCGCAGGAGTATTCCTTCTGGTGGATTATTCGAGTATTTTTGTCGTAGTTCCTTTATTGACAGCTTCATGTAAATGTACTCCTTTGTTTTTTCTTATCAGTGTATCACAGACAAAGGAAACTGTGAAGGAATTCTGTTATGCAGAAGAAAACTTCCCTCGGGCTTTGGACATAGCCCGCTG
>CATLIP010000215.1 GCA_949957035.1 uncultured Lachnospiraceae bacterium | reverse complement strand
CATGTGCCCCCGCTGTTACCAGCAGGGCGGTAGTCTCTTACACTGCCCTTCCACCCTTACCACATTACATGGCGGTACATTTCTGTTGCACTTTCCTTGGAGTCGCCTCCACCGGACGTTATCCGGCATCCTGCCCTGTGAAGCCCGGACTTTCCTCATCCGCTGCCTTTCGGCCTGATGGACTGCTGCCAAAAGCCTTCGGCCGCCGGCAAACCATGAGCTTACGCCCTGTGCAATCCAAAATTTGCAGATGCGATTACCTGTCTTACTTGCAATAACTTAAAATAACGTATTTCATACTAACACAAAATTCTATGAAAATCAATCATCGGAAGCTCTTAATCCAATTAATCAAAGAATCATGGTACACATTATCCGTCACATCCTTCTTCATCTGCTCTGTAATCGGACCATTCTTTTCCATAATCGTAAGAATTGCCTCTTGAAGTCCGACAATTCTGCCCCTCTCAAAAGCCTCCTCTTCACTATCCGGCGTCGCGTCCTTCGTCTGCTTCTTTCCCGATACATCCGCCTTAGACAGACTCTCCATGGCTTCATCAATCATCTTTTCCGTCACCGCATCCAACGTCTCCCTGGATTCCAGCTTCGCCTTCTTCTCCTCCACAGACTCCAGCATCGCCTCGGCCACTTTCTCAGCCACAATCTCTACCGCATCCTCAGCCACTTTCTCTACCGTATCCTCGGCTGCTTTCTGCTTTAACAGACCTTCTTTTCCCGAATCTGCTGCCGCCCCAACAGTCAATTCTTGTCCTACGGACATCGGAATCCAAATCTCTCCTGAATTTGCCTTCACACTGACCGAGATACGACCGTTATCCACAGCCACCTTCTCGCCTGACAAGGCGCCGACATACGATGTCCCGGCTCCCGCCGGAAGATTCATGGTAAAATCACCGTCGTCATTATTTACCGTAACAATAACCTCTGCTCCATCATAGTTACGTGAAAATGCATACTGACGATTCGTCAACATCAATTCCCGGTAATCTCCATAGGACAGAGCCGGCGTATTCTGGCGTATCTTCCCAAGAGCCCCAATCAATCTGGTATACGGATTCTCTTCTATAGCATGCCTATAATCCGCAAGATCCAGCGAAGGTCTTAAAGAATCGTCAGAGTGACGCTCTTTGCGTCCCTCAATCCCGAACTCTGAGCCATAATAAATGGAGGGAACTCCCGGCAACGTATACAGCAAAACATGTACAGGCGCAAAATGCGCCTTATGATTCAGCTTCGTATAGATTCTCTCCACATCATGGTTGTCCACAAAATTATAGAGCTTCAAGCCATCCGGACGATTGCCCCCCATTCCGTAGAGCCTTTTTACCGTATGGGCAATCTCAAAATAATTATGGTCGTTATGCCCTGAATACAGCGCTTTATGCAAATGATAATTCGTGACAGAATGCAAGGTTCCTTCATTCACCCATCGGCTGTAATCCCCATGGATCACCTCTCCCATCAGCCAGAAATCCGGCTTCACTTCATTCGCCACCTTCCGAAGGGACTTCATATATTCAAAATCCAGCACGTCCGCCGCATCTAGACGGATTCCGTCCACGTCGAACTCCTTTACCCAGAAACGGATTACATCCCCAATATAATCCCGCACCTCCTGATTCTGCTGATTCAGCTTCGCAAGGAGGTCATAGCCTCCCCAGTTCTCATAGGAAAACCCATCGTTAAACTCATTATTCCCCCAAAAATTCACGTTGCGATACCAGTCTTTGTACCGGGAATTTTCCCTGTTCTTCCTGATATCCTGAAACGCAAAAAAATCCCGTCCGGTGTGGTTAAACACCCCGTCGAAGATAACTTTCATTCCCTGCCTGTGACACTCCTTCACAAACCCGGTCAAATCTTCATTGGTTCCAAGACGGGAATCCAGCTTCTTGTAATCCGTAGTCTCATATCCATGCCCCACCGATTCAAAAAGCGGACCAATATAGATTGCGTTACATCCAATCTCCTTGATGTGAGCAATCCATGGCGTAAGTGTGTTCAGTCTGTGCTTCGGCTCCCCGTAAGGATTCTGCTTCGGCGCGCCGGTAAGCCCTAACGGATAAATGTGATAAAATACTGCCTCATCATACCATGCCATCGTTATCCGTACCTCCTAAAAATTATTTACGATATTACATATACGATACTCCCTCTATACGTAATACTTTTATATTTTACCATAAAATCCCTGTAACTGCCACAGAAAATACAAGTCTTACATTTTCAGACGCACCTTCAGACCTTGGCCACCGCGTCCTCAATGAGGTTCCCCCCATCCGCCGCGCCTGTGGCCAGAGCGTCGCACCTCTCATTCTGAGGATGGCCGTCATGCCCCTTAACCCAGATAAAGGTCACTTTATGCTTCTCCTTTGCCGCCATCAGCCGTTTCCACAAATCCACATTCTTCACAGGCTCGTTCTTCCCGCGCTTCCAGCCCTTCTTTATCCACCCGTTAATCCAATGTTGGTTAAATGCATTGACCACGTACTGAGAATCAGAGTACAATTCCACCTCACAGGGCCGATTAAGCGCTTCCAACCCTGCAATCACAGCCATCAATTCCATTCGGTTGTTCGTCGTCTTCTTATATCCCTGGGACAGCTCCTTCGTATGAAGCTCTCCTTTCGTATCCACATATTCCAACACAGTCCCATAGCCTCCCGGCCCATCCGGGTTGCCTCTTGCCGCACCGTCTGTATAAATCTTCACCTTCATCCTGTTTCTCCTTCTATCAGCCTATACTTCAAACACCTGCTGCGATTTTGTGATCCTCATCACCCTCTCTCTATAGGGTTCTGACACAGGGTCTTCCAACAGTCTGCCGCAAATATCATACTTATCCCAGAAATGCATGGGAAATGCGCAGCCTGTCCGGGTATGGCGCATGAAATAATCGAATCCCCATGCATACTGCTCTTCCTGCCTTGGGTCTAAGGGCAAAAATGCCACGTCAATGGGCTCATTCTCAATCCTCACAATCTCCCGCTGAAATCTGCGGCGCATCATCTCGTTATACACGCTGCTTTCTTCCTCCCAGTGCCACCAATTCAGATCTCCACCATGATAAATGGTTTTCTCTCCTGCATGAACCAGAAAGGCAACACCCTCATCCGTAGAACGCAGCGTCAGAATCTTCATGCCGTCAACGGTAATCTCCTGACAAGGCCCAATATAAGTACAGCTTCCTTCCGGAGCCTTTTCCTCAATATCGTCTGAGAGAATATAGCGGATATCCGTAAAACGGCTCTTCCACTCAAAAATCTTTTTATTAAAATGGTCATAGTGAACATGGCTTACAAATACATAGACTTTCGCCGTCTCAGGCAAATCAGGAAGGCTTCCTTCATAATAGTCGAATATCAAAACCCTGTCTTCTATCTCTACCGCATACCCGCTATGCTTCATATATGTTATTCTCATCTTTATGCCTCTCCCTGAATAACTTCCACCGCGTGAACCAACTCCGGCATCAGAAACTTAAGACTTTCCCGGACTGCCTGCGCCTTCCCCGGCAGATTCACAATCAGTACATCACCTCGGATTCCGGCAACACTCCTGTTGAGCATGGCACGCTTCGTCAATTTCATCGTATATGCCCGCATAGCCTCCGGGATTCCCACAATCTGTTTCTCAATAATATCCAAAGTTGCCTCCGGCGTAAAGTCAGAAGGACCGCAGCCGGCGCCGCCTGTTGTCAGCACCAGGTCTGCCGTAAATGTATCTGTTATTCTCGTCATCACTGCGGCCAGCACATTCCTGTCACTGGGAATGGCACCCATGTAGGTAATCTCAAAACCTGCCGCCTCCACCATCTCCATGATTGCCTCTCCGCTTTCATTCGCCTTAGTTCCCCTGTATACCTCTGTACTCGCCGTAATAATCGCAACTCTCATATCATACCTCCGTTATCTCCCGGAAAATCCTCGTATTTTTTAGAAATCTCCTCATGTAATACATCTGTCCAGACAAAAGCCTAAAAATCTGAAAATGACAGAAAGTCCGTGAACAGTTCACGGACTTTACCCCATAATGTCTGTCAGAACAATCATAGCAAATTATACCAGAAGTGTAAAGCATTTTACCTTAGATAATAATACAGACTAGCCCGCCGTTGCTGTCGTTCACAATCTTCTGCATGGTATCCTGCAGCTTCTCCTGGCTCTCGTCATTAATCATGGCCATCTTATTCTGCATCCCATCCATTACCAGCTCTTCGATAGACTTACCGAAAATATTCGTACCCCAGATGCCTTCCTCGCTCTCCTTTGCATCCTTGATATAGCGTATCAAATCCTGGGCCTGCTGTTCATTTCCCACGATTGGCGCAATCTCTGTCTCAATATTCGCACGAATAAGATGAATAGAAGGCGCCTCCGAATGAATCTTGACCCCGTATTTGTTCCCCTGCTTGA
>CATLIP010000214.1 GCA_949957035.1 uncultured Lachnospiraceae bacterium | reverse complement strand
CCTAATGGGGTTTATATCGTGCGGATTCATGGAACCTTCGTCAACTTCCTGGATCTATCTCCGGAGATTCAGGAGGATATTATAAAGCGATTGGACCCTGCTTCTACCCGGATGAGTGCGTAGAAAAGAGGAACAGGATGAATCAAACGGAAGAGAATTTGTACAAGAAAGTAAAAAGTGATATTTGCAGACTTATTTTCGAAGGAACTTACCAGCAAGGGGAACAGATTCCGCCGGAGCGTAAACTTTCTGAGGAACTGGGAGTCAGTCGGGTTACAGTAAGAAAGGCGTTAAAATTATTGGAAGAAGAACGGATTATCTCCAGGGTGCAGGGGAGCGGAACGAGAGTATCCATGTACTATGGGGCGCGTCAGGGCGATATGGAGATTATCACCCTTGTGGCTTCCGCACAGAATGAATTTTTCTCCCGGTTTTTGGATGCGTTTCAGACGGAGGCGGATAAACAGAACGCGCTTGTGCTGTTCAAGCAGAAACCACCGAAGGTTTCTCTTGAGAAATGCCTGTATCAGATTTATGAAAAAGGAATACGCAATATTGTGCTGTGGCCTGAGAACCTTAAGCTGGAGGAAGAAAACTTCCAGGTTCTCAGGGGGCTGGGCCTGAATATGGTGCTGTTTGATTCTGTGGAGGGCGGCAGCTATGCTGACGCTGTGTGTCTAGATAACGCCAATGCAGTGAAAATCCTTCATACACGGCTTAGACAAGAGGGGTGCAAAAGGATTGGATATGTGGGTTGGGATGCGGAGAATATCGGAAGTCTTCGGGTAAGAGAAGAAGAATTTTTGAGATTGGAGCCGAAAGGAAAGATTAAGAATATTCCATACCGGTATCACAACTGTCTTCACACACTCTCAAAAGATATTGTTCATGAGACCCTTGAATTTGTAAGGGAATGCGACGGGCTTATCTATGCAGTGTGCGAATTGGGGATTACTTTTGAGGGATATGCGAAGGATCGCTTCGCGCATAAGGCAGGGACGATTGGTGTGATGCAGGGAGGCGAAGAATTAGGACTCTACATGGTGGAGCAGGATTTCGAGAAGATGGCGGGGCAGATATTCCGGTGTCTGAAGCAGCAGAATGAGGGAGATAGCGGATGGAAGGCCGCCGGCTATCTTATGAGAGGAAAACCACAGTTTTAAAAGAGTGTAATGATAAAGAGAGGTCAGGTGATAAATTATGAAGGTTATGGGAATCGATAACGGTACTACGTCCATCAGCATTGTGATTCTGGATATGGAGACAGGGGAGCTGGTCGCCCGTGAGACAATGAACCATAAGTCGTTTCTTGCTGGTGAAACTCCGGAGGATAAGATACAGGACCCGGAAAGAATTTGGAGATTCACGAAGGAAAAGATGGATGAGCTGATACGTACCTATGGTGTCCCAGAGGGAATCGGACTTACGGGACAGATGCATGGCATGCTCTATGTGGATGGAGAAGGAAGGGCGGTCAGTCCGTTGTATACATGGCAGGACGGCAATGGCAATAGGATTCTGAAGGACGGAAAAAGCTGTGCTGATATCTTAAAGAAAATGGTTGGAAATGCAGCCGCCGGATATGGGCTGACCACACATTTTTACCTTCAGAAGACAGGAAGGATTCCCGAATCTGCGGTGAAAATGACCACCATCAGCGACTATATCGCCATGAAGCTTTGCGGGCGAAAGGAACCTGTGATTGGTATGGATATGGCTGCAAGCTGGGGATGCTATGAGCTTGAAGACAGAGAGTTCAAGTATGAAGCGTTAGAGAGGGCAGGAGTAGATATTACCTATCTCCCGGAAACGAAAAAGGACTGTTTCATTGTGGGAAATACACCGGAGGGGATTCCGGTAATGGGAGCAATCGGCGATAATCAGGCCAGCTTTCGAGGCGCTGTTTCGAGCCTTTCTGATACGGTGCTGGTCAATGTTGGGACCGGGGGACAGGTAACGTTTGTTTCTGAGAAATATGTTGCATGTGAAGGAAATCTGGAGCTTCGGCCGTTTTCGAAAGACAGTTATATCCTGGCAGGCTCGTCTCTGTGCGGAGGGAGGGCATATGCAATGTTAGAGCAGTTTTACAGGGAGGTGTGCGGTAATCGGGAAGAGAACCTTTACGGCGCCATGTATGATCAGGCGAAGGAGTTTCTTTTGAAGTACGGAACCGAGGCGGCATGGAAGATTAGAACCACGTTTTCGGGAACCAGAGGCAACCCCAAGGAACGAGGGCTGATTACCGGAATCGGCGTAGAAAACTTCCATCCGGGAGCCATGACCGTGGGCGTTATCATGGGAATATTGGATGAATCATATCAACAATATATGGAGATGTGCAGATTGACAGGAAAGAAGGCAAAACATCTGGTTGGCTCGGGAAACGGAATCCGCAAAAACAGGCTCATGCAAGAACTGGCAGAAGAGATGTATGGGTTGAAAATGGAGATGCCTGAATGGGAAGAAGAGGCAGCCTGTGGCGCGGCAGTGTGCATGGCGAAAGCGTTCCTGAAAAGTTGAATAAAAAATAAATAAAAATCTAATAAATTATGTAAAAAATGTTGAAATATATGTGGAAGTATGGTATTATATAAATGATTTATAAAAGACTTAACTAAACACATTAATAAAGCAATGGTGTATAATCAGGATTGTTTTAATATCCCTAAGGGGAACCATGTATTGTGCAAAATAGATAAAAATGAGACTTGCATTTTGGTTGATATTACATCTTGTACAAAAACCTTTAGAGGTATATAATAAGAACAGCTTTTATGAAATGGTTTTATAAAATGAATAGGTAAAAAGTTCAGACAATGTGTATGTAACACAGGTAAGGAGGAGACAAGATGGGAATTATCGAGAAAATGAGACTGGACGGCAAGGCAATCTATGTAACAGGCGGCGCAAGCGGAATCGGCAAGTGTGCATCCATGGCATTCGCTGAGGCTGGAGCAGACGTGGCAATCGTAGATGTGAATCTTGAAGGCGCGCAGAAAGTTGCGAAGGAGATTGCAGAGGCAACCGGTTCTAAGACCATTGCAATTCAGTGTGATGTAACCAAGAAGGATGAAGTTGAGGCCATGGTTGCAAAAGTGGTTGATACATACGGCAAGCTGGACGCATGTTATAACAATGCGGGGATTGCCCTGAACGTACCGGCAGAAGAGATGTCCTTAGAGCAGTGGCAGAAAGTAATCGATATCAACCTGACAGGTGTGTTCTTGTGTGCGACGGCAGCAGGACGTGTAATGTTGAAGCAGGGATACGGTTCTATTATCAATACGGCGTCTATGTCAGGCCATATTGTGAATGTTCCGCAGCCGCAGTGTGCATACAATGCATCCAAGGCGGGCGTCAGCATGTTGACAAAGTCACTGGCGATTGAGTGGGCGAAGAAGGGTGTTCGCGTGAACTGCATCAGTCCGGGATATATCGGAACAGAACTGATCATGAACTCAGAGCCGCTGAAGCCGTTGATTGAGCAGTGGAATGCAATGGCGCCTATGGGAAGGCTTGGAAAGCCGGAAGAGTTACAGTCAATCCTGGTATATCTGGCGGGAGATACCAGCAGTTTTACAACAGGATCGGATATTATTGTGGACGGAGCCTTTACCTGCTTCTAACATTAAGAAGAATCCTGTATTTTCAATGATAGCTAGTAGCGAAGCTATAAAAATAAAACCTAAAATTAAAGGAGGAAAAAAGTATGAAGAAAAAGGTTTTAGCAGCTATTCTGTGTGTAGCAATGGTTGGTTCTATGCTGGTTGGATGCTCTGGGGGAGATTCTGGCAGCGACTCAGGTTCAGGCTCTGAGAGCTCATCAGGCTCTGATGAGGGCGGCTCTGATGAAGGTGGAAGTTCCGGCGGCAAGAAGATTGGTATCACAATCCAGAACTATGAGAATGCTTACTGGGCAGGCGTTATGAGCAAGCTGGATAAGATTCTTAAGGATGAGGGATATGACGCTACAATCGTTGGATGTGAAGAGAACTCTGGAAAGCAGATTGAGCAGATTGAGAACTTTATCACATCAGGATGCGACCTGATCATGGTACACCCGAATGATGCAAGCGCTGTTGAGGAAGTTTGCGGACGTGCTCTTGATGAAGGAATCAAGGTTATGTGCTGGGATGACCCGATGGAGAACACCACAGCTAACTGGGTTCTGGACAACACAGAGCTTGGAAAAGAGATTGGTAAGACTGCGGCAGCTTTCATTAACGAGCACTATTCCAAAGACAACAAGGCTGAGGTTTGTGTAATTGGTAAGCCGGATACAAAGGTTCTGTTAGAGAGACAGAATGGTATCGAGGCAGGTCTTGAGGAGAACTGCGAAGACAACTACGAGATCGTAGCTACTATCGACGGTGTTGTTAACAACGAAGTTCAGACTAAGGCTGAGACAGTTCTTCAGGCTAATCCTGATTGTAAGATTTGGGTAGGTGTAGGCGCCGG
>CATLIP010000213.1 GCA_949957035.1 uncultured Lachnospiraceae bacterium | reverse complement strand
CTTTTTTGCACAGGACTGTGCATATTAAAAAGACAGTCATAAAGACTGTCTTTTGTCATTTGTAGCTCCCCCAAAATGCCGGTTCCTGTATTTTGACTCCTAGCCTCTGATGCTAGGTGGGTGTCCGCATCCGCTTTTCTGCCTTCCACTGCATAACTTGGAGGCCTGGCATATTACGGAGATATAGGAGTCCCGTTTAAAGTTTTGTAGGTTCAAAATTACAAGATTGTCGAGCACCCCAGGTTTCCTAGAACCTATTATACTCTATTATTCCACGTTTTTCAATAATAATTACAACTAATTTCTTATTCTCCTACCATATTTAGTAAACGGTCGGTAATATCTGCCATATTAACCGATATCCGTTTACTGCTCTCTGAAATCTGTGCATTTGCGTCCATGACATTCCTGATTTTATCCATCTCGGTTGCCGTCCTCTCCACATCCGCAGCATTTTTACGAACCATACCTGCAATCCGTTCTACTTCTGCATTGGCATGCTTGATTTCCTTCACGACATTTTCAAAAGTGCCCGCCGTATTCTGCGACATTGACAGACCCTCCTCAACTGCCTGAATGGATCTGGCTATCAATTCATTGGTTTCCTTTGCAGCCTGAGAGCTTCTGGCTGCAAGATTTCCTACCTCTGTGGCTACTACGGCAAAGCCTTTCCCCATTTCCCCGGCTCTTGCCGCTTCCACAGACGCATTCAGCGCGAGTAAATTGGTCTGACTGGCAATTGAATCAATCTTTACAACAATCTTTTCGATTTCCCTGGACATCTCGCTGATATTGCTGATGGCCTCCTTTAGTACATTCATATGCCTCTGCGTATCCACAATCGTTTTCACCGCGTCTTCCGTCGCCTTAGCAACCTCCACCGACGCGTCTGCACTGCTGTTGAGTTCCATAACCAATGAGCCCATAACCCGATTTAAATCATCTACAGACTGCTTCTGCTGCTCAGTACCATGGAATATTTCATCTGCACTGGATAAGGTTTTTTGCGATACGCTGCCCAGCTCACCGCATACGCCCTTAATATTTGCAATATCTGACTTCTGCTGCCCCAATAACTTTTGGTTATCGTCCATGCTTGTTCGTATACTCCGAACCATTTTATTGATATCTTCGGAAAGACGGGTAAATTCCGGATTGCTGTCTTCCTGGACCACAATCCCAAAATCACCGCCTGCTATCTTCTTCATTGATTCGGCAAGGCGATTGATTCCCCGAACAATCTGGTAGTCCACCGTCCTGTTGATTACCAGCACTAACACCATGAAAATCACAAACATGCTGATTGATACAACTATGGTCTGTTTTAACCTGCTTTGATAATACTCCTTGGCCGGAAGAAATACTCCGATTATTTCATCGCCGTTTTTTTCGGCCAGATAATATCCCTTTGTGCCGTCTACCTTTGATTTCCCCTGTCCCTCCGAGGCTGAAAGCCCCGCCTCCTGCGCGTCTTTCCCGATTAATTCCTGATTGGGATGTGCCAAAACCTCCCCGCTCTTTGCATCGACACCATAGACATAACCGGTCTCTCCATAGTCTATGTTCCCCAGAACCACATCTATTTTTGTATTTGCAAGAGTATCTTCAAGAATCTCCGGACGGATTCCCACCTGCACCAAGCCCGGCGCATCCTTTCTTGCCACACCGATATACTGGATTACAACGCCTTCTTTTACATTCTCCTGCGGCTCCTGCACAATTTCAACCGACGGATTCCGCACAATCTCCATAAATGCCGCCGACTGCTCTCCGCTGTTCATATCAAATCCCACATACTCGTCAATAGAGCTATGTGTAATAATTCCTGCTTCATCAATAACGTGAAGTTCATTTACCATGAATTCATCACAAATCTCCTTAAGCCTTCCACCGTCGGCAAGGACTCTGGGATCTGTGGCAAGAAGTTCCGCAAACGCGCGGGTCTTCACAAGATTATTTTCCCCAAGACTATTGACCAACTTCTCAATCTCCTCGTCATTGCTCTTAAGCCTTTCCTTGACCATGTTAAGCTTTTCTTTTGCAGATTCCGTATTGGAACTTTTCGCCACAAAAGTCTCCAGAACAAAGATAGCGCCAATCGTTACCAGCAATGCCGTAATCATATAAACCAGCAATCTTTTGGTAAACATTTTCTTCATAATAGTATATTCCTTTTTTATCCTTTATTTGTTACCTCTCACATACTCTACATATAAAAATTAACGCTTTAATAATTCTTTAACCGTATCCTTCATTTTGTCTGCATCACATTCCAATGTATGGACTACCTTTGCATCCAAAATATCTTTAATCGCCTGAGGCATATCAACGCCTGACACCTCCTGCAGCTCACTAAGCAGCGCAAGATCGTCGGACGCCTTGTATTTGCCGTCAATTGCGGTCATAACACTCTTTGCGAATTTGTAGGGACTTGCCGTCGACGCCACCACACATTTTCTGGAATCACCGCTCTTACTTCGGTACGTTTCACAGACATGCGCCGCAACTGCCGTATGGGTATCAAGCACATACCCGGTCTCCTGCCAGATACGGCTGATACATCCCGCAGTCTCTTCCTCCGCAGCAAACCCCGCCTCAAAATCCTTAAGCTTTAGCGCCATCTCGTCTGTGATTGAATAGCTTCCCTTCCCTTTCAATCCATCCATCAATTCCTTCGTCTTTTCTGAATCTTCCCCTGTAATCAGGTAAATCAGCCGCTCAAGATTACTGGAAACCAGAATATCCATAGACGGGGATGAGGTTAAGACAAACTCCCGGTTTCTGTCATAAGTACCTGTCCCAAAGAAGTCAAACAGCACCTTGTTCTCATTGGAGGCACAGATAAGTTTCCCAATCGGGACTCCCATCTGCTTTGCGTAATAGGCGGCAAGGATATTTCCAAAATTCCCTGTAGGTACCGCAACGTTAATCTCTTCACCGTCCTCAATCTCTTCATTGGCAAGAAGCTTCGCATAAGCATAGACATAATATACCACCTGTGGGACAAGACGTCCGATATTGATAGAATTCGCCGATGAGAACTGATATCCCTTTTCTTCCAGTTCCTTTGCAAGCTGCCGGTCTTCAAATATAGCCTTCACACCGCTCTGAGCGTCGTCAAAATTCCCATGAATGGCAACCACATCCACATTGCTGCCCTTCTGGGTCGTCATCTGGAGCTCCTGCACTTTACTTACACCATTCTTGGGGAAGAATACGATGATTCGGGTTCCTTCTACATCTGCGAAGCCTGCCAAAGCAGCCTTCCCGGTATCCCCGGACGTGGCCGTGAGGATTACAATCTCGTTCTCCACATGATTCTTCTTTGCAGCAGTGGTCATGAGATGGGGCAGGATTGAAAGAGCCATATCCTTGAACGCAATCGTAGCCCCATGGAACAATTCCATAAAATAGGTGTCCCCCACCTTAGCAAGAGGCGCGATCTCCTCTGTGTCGAATTTCCCGTCATATGCTTTATTAATACAACTCTTCAATTCCTCTTCCGTAAAATCCGTCAGGAATTGCTTCATCACAGCATATGCAGTCTCCTGATATGTCATATCCTTCAAAACGTCCATGGACACGTCAAGAACCGGCAGACTCTCCGGTACAAACAGCCCTCCGTCGAGAGACAGTCCCTTAAGGATTGCCTCTGACGCGCTGATTCTTAATTCTGAATTTCTTGTACTTTTATAACATAGCTTCATCATCTTCTCCTACCGCTTACTGTTGGTATACTTCACAAGTCCGCCTGCTTTAATCAACTTCTGCATAAATTCCGGGAATGGCTGTCCCTGAAACTCGGTTCCCCTGGTACGGTTATAAATCTTGCCGCTGTCAAAATCCACCTCAACCTCGTCGCCGGCCTCAATTCCTCTGGCAGCCTCCGGGCACTCAATAATCGGCAGCCCGATATTGATTGCATTCCGATAGAAAATTCTTGCAAATGTCTCCGCAATCACGCAGCTTACCCCCGCCGTCTTAAGACACAGCGGCGCATGCTCTCTTGACGAGCCGCAGCCGAAGTTCTTGTTTGCCACAATCAAATCCCCCGGCTTTACTTTGTTCACAAACTCCGGGTCGATATCCGCCATTGCATGGCTTGCCAGCTCCTGAGCGTTGAATGAATTCAGATACCTTGCCGGGATGATTACATCCGTATCCACATTATCTCCATATTTAAATACATGTCCTGTCGCTCTCATTATCTGCCACCTACTTTCTCCGGATTCGCAATGTATCCTGCAATTGCGCTTGCCGCCGCAACCTCCGGCGATGCAAGATAGATTAAAGAGTCCACGTGTCCCATACGTCCCACGAAATTCCGGTTCGTGGTGGATACACATCTCTCTCCTGCCGCCATAACTCCCATATGTCCTCCCATACACGGTCCGCAGCTCGGCGTATTCACCGCGCATCCCGCGTCCACAAAGATATCGAGAAGTCCTTCCGCGATACACTGCTTA
>CATLIP010000212.1 GCA_949957035.1 uncultured Lachnospiraceae bacterium | reverse complement strand
GCTCCCTGTAGTCCGCATATCCAAGATTAATATACGCATGACTCTCAAAGGATACACAGTACGCGTCCTCTTTCTTTCCTATTACAAGAGGCGTCCTCCCGTATCTGTCCCTTGCAGCATAGATTCCCTCCCTGGTCATCACCAGCATCGTCATAGAGCCATCCACAATATCCTGGACGTACTTGATTCCCTCCAGGATCGAATCCTTCTCACAGATTAATGCTGCCACAAGCTCAGTCACATTAATCTGTCCGTTTGTCATTTCCTGAAAATGAGAATGTGTATTCTCGTATAGCTGCTTTAATAATTCGTCAGAGTTATTCACCTTCCCCACAAATGTGATTGCAAAACTGCCAAGCCTTGAACTGATTAGCAGCGGCTGGGGCTCAAAATCCGAGATACATCAAATCCCCAGGTATCCCTTCATCTCGCCTACATCACGGTCGAATTTCGTCCGGAACGGTGAGTTCTCAATGTTATGGATTGCCCGGTTGAAGCCGTCCTCTCCATAAGTAGCCATCCCGCCCCGCCGTGTGCCAAGGTGCGAATGATAATCCACACCATAAAAAAGTTCTAATACACAATCCTTCTTTGATGCTACACCAAAAAATCCTCCCATATAAAATCTCCTTCTTTTCAGCTTCATAAATAGCCTGCCATACCATTTTTCTATACAGGTTATTTATTTTCCTTATATATCCATCAATATCATATCACATCCGCCGGCAAATGACATCCCTAAATCTGACAAATCTCTCTCCCTTCACCCTATGCTTGTCGGGCATATTCCACACATTTTCCCGTCATCATTCCACATTCTTTCATTTCCTCACTGGTACGCACAGATGCTCACATTCCCACTTACGGGCATACTCCAAAAATTCTTTCATTTCCTCACTGGTCAGAGCCGTGTTCTTACGGCACTCCTCTATCGTACATCCCTCTCCCAGCATTTTCAGTATTTTCTTTTCTTCCTCATTCCGGGGGCATTTTTCCCGCATCTCTGCATCATTCATTAAGCATCTCCCTTAGCTTCCGGTTCACAAGTCCGGGGTCTGCCTTTCCTTTCATAGCCTTCATGGTCTGCCCCACCAACGCGCCCAGAGCCTTTTCCTTGCCTCCCCGGTAATCTTCTGCCGCCTGCGGATTGTCCGCAATTACTTTTTTCAATACTTCTTCAAGCGCGCCTTCGTCATTTTCCATTTTGAGCCCATGCTCTTCCACATAAACTTCCGGATCAACGTCCTCTGAAAATATTTTCTCAAACACTTCCTTCGCCACAGAACTGTTGATTGCCCTGCTTTCCGTAAGCTCCACCAGCTTCGCCAGATTTTCCGGTGAAAACGTAATATCTTCCGGCTCCATATTATGGTCTTTCAATAGGCGCAGCGTCTCCACCATCAGCCAGTTGGACACCTTTTTCGGCTTGCCGCAGATTCTCGTGGCTGCCTCGAAAATGTCTGCCATGTGCTTAGATGCCGTGATGATTTCCGCGTCATACTGGGGGATATCAAATTCTTTCTGATATCGCTTTAGCTTCTCCGTCCTAAGCTCCGGCTGTTTTTTTCGTATCTGTTCTATCCACTCGTCGCTGATGACAATCGGCACAAGATCCGGCTCCGGAAAATAACGGTAATCCTGCGCGTCTTCCTTGGAGCGCATGGCATAGGAGGATTCCTTGTTGTCGTCCCATCTTCTGGTTTCCTGGACGACGGCTTTCCCTTCCTCCAATAATTCAATCTGGCGTTCCCGCTCTCCCTCGATTGCCCGGGCGATTGCCTTAAAAGAGTTCAGGTTCTTCATTTCCGTCCTGGTGCCGAACTCTTCCGTACCTGCCTCCCTCACAGACAAGTTAACGTCGGCCCGCATGGAGCCTTCCTGAAGCTTACAGTCCGAAGCGCCCAGATATTGGATAATCATACGCAGTTTTTCCAGATAGGCGATGACCTCCTCTGCCGAGCGCATATCTGGCTCGGAAACGATTTCCACAAGGGGGACTCCGCTTCGGTTGTAATCCACCAGAGACGTATCATCCCACTCGTCATGAATCAGCTTCCCGGCGTCTTCCTCCATATGCATCTCGTGAATACGGACTTTTTTCTTCCTGCCGCCCACCTCGATTTCTACATAGCCCTTTGACGCAATGGGAAGGTAGAGCTGTGAAATCTGGTAGTTCTGGGGATTGTCCGGGTAAAAGTAGTTCTTACGGTCGAACTTGCAGACCCGTGTAATGTCACAGTTGGTGGCAAGGCCAATGGCCATGGCGTATTCCACTACCTTCTTATTTAATACGGGCAGTGAACCGGGCATTCCCGTACACACCGGACAGGTGTGGGTGTTGGGCGCGCCGCCAAATTCTGTGCTGCAAGAGCAGAAGATTTTCGTCTTGGTCGCAAGCTCTACATGGACTTCCAGTCCGATTACGGTTTCGTACATCTTTGCCATTACGCCTCGCCTCCTTCCATCTTCCTATCCGTATGACCGCTGACAAAACCCAATGTCTGCTCCAACGTATACGCCGCACGGATAATTTTATTTTCCTCGAAACAATTTCCGAGTATCTGCATCCCCACAGGCAATCCCTTGGAATCCAGCCCTACAGGGACGCTGATTCCAGGCAGCCCCGCTAAGTTCACGGAAACGGTATAGATGTCTCCCAGATACATCTTGAGCGGGTCGCTTAGGCTATGCCCGAGTTTTAGGGCCGTCGTGGGCGCTGCCGGGGCGATGATGACGTCGAACCTTGCAAAGGCGCGGTCGAACGCCTCTTTAATAAGAGCCTTTGTCTTCAATGCTTTCAGGTAATAGGCGTCATAGTAGCCGGAACTTAACACGAAAGAACCCAGCATGATTCTGCGCTTTACTTCCGCACCAAAGCCTTCATTGCGGGTCTTCTTATACATATTGTGAAGCCCTTCATATTCTTTTGTGCGGTAGCCGTATTTTACCCCGTCAAAACGGGAAAGATTAGAACTTGCCTCCGCCGACGCAATCACATAATATGCCGGGATTGCGTACTTAACAAGGCTTAAATCAAATTCTTCTACAATCGCTCCCCTGCTTTCCAGTATCTTGACCGCCTCCAGAATCTTCTCCCTGACCTCGTTATCCAGCCCGTCGCCAAAATAATCCTTAGGTATCCCGATTCTCATGCCAGTCACATCATTTACCAAGGCGGCGGTGAAATCTACATACTTACTTCTGTCAATGGATGTGCTGTCCTTAGAATCATAGGATGCAATTACTTCCAAAATTGCCGCGCAGTCCGTCACGTCCTTTGCAATGGGTCCAATCTGGTCCAGCGATGAACCGTAGGCAATCAATCCATATCTGGACACCGTCCCATAGGTGGGTTTCAGCCCAACCACCCCACAGAATGAGCTGGGCTGGCGGATGGAGCCGCCGGTATCCGAACCAAGGGCATAAGGGCTTTCACAGGCGGCCACTGCCGCGCAAGAGCCGCCGGAAGAGCCGCCGGGGACATATTCTAAATTCCATGGGTTTCTCGTGACGCCGAAATACGAAGTCTCCGTTGTGCTTCCCATGGCAAATTCATCCATATTGGTTTTCCCGATGATCACCGCGCCCGCTTTTTCCAGATTGCATACCGCCTCTGCCGTAAACGTGGGTTTGAAATCTTCCAGAATCTTTGAACTGCAAGTGGTTTTCATTCCTTTGGTACACAGGTTATCCTTTATCGCTACCGGGACACCGGCAAGGGGACTCTCAAGCATCCCTTCATCAATCTGCTTCTGCACTTCTTCTGCTCTTAAAAGGGCGCCTTCCCGGTCAATGGTCACAAAACTGTGGACATCCGGTTCTGCCTTATCAATCTGCGCAAGACATGCATTTACGGCATCTGTAACGGATAACTCTCTTGCTTTGATTTTCTTTCCCAGCTCAACTGCCGTCATACTTGTAATATCCATCTTCCATCCGCCTCCTATCCAATCGTCTTGGGAACCTTGAAGCATAAGCCTTTCCTTAACGGCGCGTTAGCAAGGGTTTCCTCACTTCCGTCCTTCTGGCTTACCGTGTCTTCCCGGAACACGTTATTTACCGGAAATACGTGGGACATAGGGGTAACGCCCTCTGTGTCCAGTTCATTCAGCGTATCAATATAATCCAGCATTTTCTCCATATCTGCCTTGGCATTCTCCTTTTCCTCGGCGGATAATTCCAGTTTTGCAAGGATTCCCACATATTCGATTGTCTCGTCTGATATCTTGTTTGCCATATCCAGTATTCTCCTTTACTTCTTCTAAGGCTCCAACCTGCTCATATCCCTTGGGAACAGCGTGGTCTCCCGCACGTTGTCCTCCCCCACCAGCTTCATGGTCAGCCGTTCCAGGCCAATCCCAAGCCCTCCATGAGGCGGCATGCCATGTTTGAACGTATCGAGATAGTCTTCCATCCCCTCTTCTGACATTCCTCTTGCAGCAATCTTCTCCGTCAGCATCCTATAAT
>CATLIP010000211.1 GCA_949957035.1 uncultured Lachnospiraceae bacterium | reverse complement strand
ATAACATTGCAGGGACAAAGAAGGTTGTAGAGGCTGCTCATCCGGTTAATGTGTCTGTCGAGGCTGAGCTTGGCACGATTGGCTCTACTAATCCGGAGGATTTAGAGGGCGGTTCTGCCAAGATTATTTACACCAATCCGGAGGATGCTGTAAAATTTGTTGCTGAGACGGGTGTTGATACTCTGGCGGTTGCAATCGGGACATGCCATGGACTGTATCCGGCAGGCATGAAGCCAGAGCTTAAGCTGGATATCCTGAAGGATATTGCTTCTAAGGTGGATATTCCGCTTGTTCTTCACGGAGGCTCTAACAATCCGGATAAGGAGATTGGGGAGTCTGTTACACTTGGAATTAACAAGATTAACATTTCCTCTGATATCAAGGCTGCTTATTTTGAGAAGATGCGCGAGGTTCTTAAGGATCAGAGCGTAAGAGAGCCGAACGTGATTGAGCCTATCTGTATGGAGGCTATGAAAGAGGTTGCAAGGCATAAGCTGGAGTTATTCCAGACCATCGGAAAAGCATCTTTATATTAATAGAAAATTATGGTAAATTATGCTATACTATATGCAAGATGCCAGGGTCAAAAAGTCATGTATGAAATACGTAGCAATCCGTGGCATCGTGGGTCAAATATGATAGCATGAGGTATCAACAGGTGGATAAAAGTAGTGCAAAAGAAGATGTTGCAGGACGGGAAGTTCTTGAGGTAATCCGTGAGAAATATGACGAGATCTTTTCTGCGGAGAAGAAGGTGGCGGATTTTATCCTTAAGAATCCGCAGAAGGCGGTGGATTCCAATGTGTCTGAGCTGGCAAAGAAAAGCGGTGTGAGCGACACCACTGTAATCAGGATGTGTCATCATATCGGATATGCAGGATATTATCAGTTTCGGATTACGCTGGCCGGCGATTTGGGAAGGAAGCAGTATGGAGTTGACAATATTCCGGAGAGCAAGGATGCCGTAGAGAAGCGGTTTCAGGAGTATGCGGAGGAGATGCTTGTTATCGGCAGGAATATGGACTCGGATGTCATGTGGAATTGTGTGAAGCTTCTCAAGACGTGTAAGCAGGCTCATATTATGGCAGTAGGGAATACAAGCCCCCTTGCCCAGTATATGGGGTTTCGTCTGGGACGCCTTGGGATTAAGTGTACATATAATGTGGCGCCGGAGTATTTTATGAATCATGTGAATCTTGCGGACGAGGAGGATATTCTGATTGGGATCTCACAGTCTGGTACGTCGAAGCAGGTAATCCAGGGATTGGAGCTTGGGAAGGAAAAGGGTCTTAAGAGTATGGTTATTACCGCATTCCCCCAATCACCTGCGGCAGCGTTGGCGGATTATGTACTTCCTTCTGCGGGAAAAGAAGAGGCTTTTAGTTATTACAAGAGCTATGCACATTTATATGAGACAGCGGTGATTGACGCGCTGCTTAGTTTTGTAACGAACGAAGAATTAATTAAGACGAAGCATGCGGATAAGCCGGAGATTATGCTGTCGGAGACAAAGATGTAGAGTTAGATGGAGTTGTTGGGAAATGAGAACCAGAGCATTTTTCGATGACTCCATTCAATATAAAGGAGATATGTTTTATGAAGCGGTCAAGAATCAATGAAGTAATCAGGGATATGGAGGCTTTAATCAAAGAGCATGGGTTTGCGATTCCTCCCTTTGCAAAATGGAGCGTCGAGGATTGGCAGAAGATTGGTCATGAGTATGACGAGATCCGAGACAACTGCCTGGGATGGGATATCACGGACTATGGACTGGGGGATTTCGATAAGGTAGGGTTTTCTCTCCTTACCATCCGTAACGGCAACCAGAAGATGCCTGAAAAATATCCGAAGACCTATGCGGAGAAGCTGCTTATGCTCTATGAAGGGCAGACGGCTCCCATGCATTATCACTGGAATAAGATGGAGGACATCATCAATCGTGGAGGCAACGATATCTATATTACCGTGTACAATGGGACGGAGGATGGCTCGATGTTGGATACGGATGTTACGGTGCACTGTGACGGCAAGACGGAGTCTGTGCCGGCAGGAACAAAGGTATTGCTGAAGCCAGGACAGAGTATTACGATTACGCCCTATATGTATCATGATTTCATTGTACCGGAGACAGGCGGGGCGGTTCTTTTGGGTGAAGTGTCCATGTGCAATGACGACGAGAATGATAATCGGTTTTATGATCCGATTGGACGTTTCCCTGAAGTAGAGGAGGATGAACCGCCTTACCGTCTGCTGTGCAACGAGTATCCTGTGGCATAATAGAGCTGAATTCGTTACAGCTCGCTGGCAGGCCAGTGAACTGTAATTTAACGGCAAAATTTCTCAAGGATATGTGCATATCTGCTCTTGTATATTTTGTCTTTTTGTATTATGATAATAACAGGCTGGATTTGTGTTCAAGTCTATATATTAAAAAAGGAGGGTACATACTATGGCACACGTAATTAGTAATGAATGTGTAAGCTGTGGAGCATGTGAGTCTGAATGTCCAGTAGGAGCAATCTCCCAGGGTGCTGATCATTATGAGATCGATGCTGACGCTTGTGTTGATTGTGGCGCATGTGCAGCACAGTGTCCTACAGGAGCAATCTCCCAGGGCTAGGAACTAGGAATTGTGAAGGAACAGCCGGCGAGTTTATTCTCAATTCCGTTATACATGACAATGAAACATACGAAAAAGCGTTGTATATTCTGTCAAAGAAGCTACAGCGCTTTTTTTATGTACCTGACACCGTTTTACTTGTTTTGCAGAACGGTCGTGTTATGATAAATGGGACAAGTTTTGATAAGGGGGTATAGACCATGAGCAGTAACGCATTAGAACAGTTAAAGAGGGAGACAAAGGATGATGCGAAGCTTTTCGGCTGCATCAAAGAACTATACGAACAGGGAGTCCCGTTTTCTGAGTTAAAGGCATTGATTCCAGACCTTAGGAGGACGCGGGACCAGCTACATATGAAACGGATGCTGGAGAATAACAATGAAGTCTTGCTGTCCATGATTACGAAAGAAATGTCTTTTATGCTGGATGCAAAGGAACGGCGGGAAGAAGAATCCTTCCGCAGACTGGACCAGCTAATCCGCCAGCAGCAATCCTATCGGAAAAATGCGGCGGAGGCCGGTCCAGTGGAAAAATTAAAAAGATTCTTCCTGCCTGCTTAGGTTGGCGAACTTTGTGTATTCGCCTAACCAAGCCAGATTAACGGTCCCTACAGGGCCGTTTCTTTGTTTTGCTATGATAATCTCTGCCTGCTTCTTAAATTATGAGTCTTTGTTTTAGTATTCGTCTCGATAAATGAACATTACAACATCATCATCCTGCTCAATGGCGCCGGATTCACGCAGGTCGGAGAGCATAGGCCGTTTGTCAGGCCGGCTTTCTACGGCACGGCTTAGCTGAGACAGAGCGACTACTGGCACATTCAATTCTCTTGCAAGCCCTTTTAATGAGCGGGAGATTTCTGATATCTCCTGCTGTCTGGATTCCTGGCTTTTGCCGACGCTTCCTGTCATTAACTGAAGGTAGTCGATAATGATAAGGTCCAGGCCATGTTCAAGTTTATATTTTCTGCATTTGGAGCGCAGCTCAGAGATGGAGATACCAGGTGTGTCGTCAATAATCAGGCGGGATTTGCCAATGATTCCAGCGCCTTCTATTAATTTCTCCCAGTCAGAATCCTTCATGTTGCCGGTTCGGATTGCCTGTGCATCTACCTGAGATTCCAGAGAGAACAGACGATTCACCAACTGCTCCTTAGACATCTCAAGGCTGAATATGGCAACGCTTCTGTCCTTCTTAAAGGCAATATACTGTGCAATATTCAGGACGAATGCAGTCTTTCCCATAGAGGGCCTTGCTGCAATCAGCACAAGGTCAGAGGGCTGAAGCCCAGAGAGCTTCTAATCCAGGTCTATGAATCCGGTAGGGATTCCAGTGACGGTGCCCTTGCTCTTGGAGGCTTTTTCGATTCTCTCCAATGCGTTTAACACCACCTGCTTAATCGGTACAAATTCACCGGAATTTCGTCTCTGTAATAATTCAAAGACGGATTTCTCCGTCTTTTCCAGTATCGCCTCAAGAGATTCGTTTCCAGCGTAACAGACGTTGGAAATATCTTCATTCAGGCGGATTAATTTTCGCATCACAGACTTGTCTGCGACGATTTGTGCGTAATACTTGACGTTTGCCGAGGTTGACACCATATTCAGAAGATCGCGGACAAACTCAAGGCTTGAAACCTCAGCAGGAACATCCTTAGAACGAAGACGCTCCTGCAGCGTAATCAGGTCTACGGGCTGCCCTTCATTAAACAGCTCCACCATGGAGTCAAAGACAACGCCGTAGGCGCTCTGATAGAAATCATTGCCGCTGATGAGCTCGGAGGCTGTGGTGATAGCGTCCCGATCCATCAGCATGGCGCCGACGACAGACTGTTCTGCCTCGATGCTGTGG
>CATLIP010000210.1 GCA_949957035.1 uncultured Lachnospiraceae bacterium | reverse complement strand
CGCAGGAATCGGTGAGTGATGTAGCTGCAACTACGATAGATGATAATTTTCATCAATGCAGCTATATATTCCTGTGTGCGCCGGTTTCTTATAATACGGCTTATTTGAAGCAGGTTGCAGGATATCTCCATGAGGACTGTATCCTGACGGATGTGGGGAGTGTGAAGACGAATATCCACCGGGAGGTGGAGGCTCTGGGGCTTGAGCCGTATTTTATCGGAGGGCATCCCATGGCGGGGTCTGAGAAGAGCGGCTATGTGAATTCTAAGGCAATGCTGATTGAGAATGCATATTATGTATTGACGCCGGCAAGCCGTGCGGCCAGGGAGAAGGTTGACCGGTATGTGGAGTTCGTGGAGGCTTTGCGGGCAATCCCGGTTCTCCTTAATTACCGGGAACATGATTATGTGACCGGGACTATCAGCCACCTTCCTCATATTATTGCGGCCAGTCTTGTGAATTTTGTGCGGGATACGGACACTAAGGAGGAATTGATGAAGAATCTTGCAGCCGGTGGATTTAAGGATATCACCCGAATTGCTTCTTCTTCGCCTACCATGTGGCAGCATATCTGCCTGAAGAATAAGGAATATATTTCCCGGATTCTTGGGGAATATATTCAGGCATTGGGGAAGGCAAAGGAGATGATTGACAGGGAGGATGAACAGGGGATTTATCATCTGTTCGACAGTTCCAGAAACTACAGGAATTCCATTCCGGCATCATTGGCAGGTCCCATCAAGAAGGCGTATGAGGTCTACTGTGACATTATCGACGAGGCGGGAGGGATTGCGGCGATTGCGGCCATCCTTGCGTCGAATAATCTGAACCTTAAAAATATCGGGATTGTACATAACAGAGAGTTTGAAGAAGGGGTTCTGCGTATCGAATTCTATGATGAGGCGTCTTCAAAACGGGCGGCAGAATTATTGCAGAAATTCAGGTATGTTGTCTATGAGCGTTAAGAATATTTATCCGAAAAGAGGAATTAAGGGAGAAGTGACGGTGCCGGGGGATAAGTCAATTTCCCACCGTTCCGTTATGCTTGGCTCCATTGCTTTGGGAACGACGGAGATTACGAATTTCCTTCAGGGGGCAGACTGCCTGTCTACCATTGGATGTTTTCGGAAAATGGGGATTGAGATTGAGCAGAAGGATGGGACGGTTCTGGTACACGGCAAAGGCCTTCGCGGGCTGTCTGCCCCAGCGGGGACGTTGGATGTGGGCAACAGCGGGACGACCACAAGGCTTATGTCAGGAATTCTTGCGGGGCAGGATTTTGTATCTGTGATGTCCGGGGATGCGTCTTTGAATTCGCGGCCCATGGGACGGGTTATGACGCCATTAAACCGTATGGGTGCGCGTATCGGGAGTGTCCTGGATAATGGGTGCGCGCCTCTTAGGATAGAACCGGGGGCGCTTCATGGTATTCGATATCAGTCGCCGGTGGCTTCGGCCCAGGTGAAGTCTGCAATCCTTCTTGCGGGGCTTTACGCTGACAGCGGGACGTCTGTGACCGAGCCGGCCCTTTCCCGTAACCATACGGAACTGATGTTAGGAGCCTTTGGGGCGGACGTTACTTCTGAGGTGCATGAGGACGGCAGTGCTACGGCTGGAGTAATGCCCTGTAAGCAGCTTTATGGACAGAAGATTCAAGTACCGGGAGACATATCGTCTGCGGCATATTTCATAGCGGCAGGGCTATTGGTGCCGGGCGCAGAGATTTTAATCCGCAATGTAGGGACGAATCCCACAAGGGCGGGGATACTCAAGGTCTGTGAAGCGATGGGGGCGGATATTACGTATCTGAACCCTAGGAATATGTGGGATGAAGACAGAACGGGGACAGGGAATTGCCGGATGGGGCAGGAGTATTTTGGCGGTCTTCATTGTGGGGGCGGCGAGCCGACGGCGGATATCCTGGTCAGATACAGTATGCTTCACGGAACAACCATTGGGGGCAGCCTGATTCCGGCTTTGATTGATGAAATCCCCATGATAGCCGTAATGGCGGCCTGTGCGGAAGGTACGACGGTAATCAAGGATGCGGCGGAACTGAAAGTAAAGGAAACCAACCGGATTGATACGGTGACGGAGAATTTAAGGGCAATGGGAGCCCAGGTTACGCCGACGGACGATGGGATGGTTATCGAGGGCGGAACCGGGCTTTCGGGGGCGCATATCCGGAGCTGTCTGGATCATCGGATTGCGATGGCGTTTTCCATTGCGGGGCTGGCTGCAAAAGGTGAGACGGTGATTGAGGACAGCCAGTGTGTGGATGTGTCTTATCCGGGCTTTTTTGCTGCCTTAGATAGCCTGATGGATGTATAACTTGTCTGGGTGGTTTTACCGTATAGGATAGTATTTGATATAAAGAGGAGAACGAAATGGATTTTGTACAATATAAATGCCCTTGCTGCGGGGCAGCTCTTGTGTTTTCGCCAAAGACTCAGAAACTCTCCTGTAATAGCTGTGGGAATCAGTATGATTTGGAAACCATGGAGGAGTATGAGCGGGAAGAGCAGTCGCCGAATGAGCAGGATTTGGACTGGGAATACCGGAAGGAAGAACAGGGAGCAAAACGAACGGAGGACGGATTATATATCTGCCCGTCTTGCGGCGCCGAGATTGAAGCCGACGAGAATACGGTGAGTACGGTCTGCCCCTACTGCAACAATGTAGTGGTGATTCAGGCGGCTTCATCGGGAGAATTTGAGCCAGATGTCATGATTCCTTTTCAGGTGAAGGGAGACGAGGCGCGGCAGAAGATGATGCATTTCTGCAAGGGGAAACGCCTGCTGCCGAAAAATTTCCGGGACCGCAGTTATCTAAAGAACCTGCGGGGATGCTATGTCCCTTACTGGCTGTTCGACTGCAAGGCGAGTGCGGATATGAGTTTCCATGCAACCCGGGTCAGGGCGTGGAGCGACAGTGATTACGACTATGTGGAGACGTCTTACTATCTCGTCTCCCGGGCGGGGACGATGGAGTTCGTCCATGTGCCTGTGGACGGAAGTGTGGAGATGGACGATAATACGACGGAGTCCATCGAGCCTTTTGATTATAATGGCCTGACGGATTTCAGGCAGGCTTATCTGGCGGGGTATGAGACGGATAAATACGATGTAGATGCGAAGACGGCAATGGGCAGGGCGAAACAGAGGTTGTATAACACTGCCGAACAGGTGCTGCGCAGTACGGTTAAAGGGTACGAGACTGTAACGGTGAAAAGGCGGCGTCTTGCATCTCAGGAGGGAAAGGTTTTGTATGCTTTACTGCCTGTATGGCTGTTCGAGACGGTCTACGGGGGACGGAAGTATCAGTTTGCCATTAACGGGCAGACCGGCAAGATGGTAGGCGAACTGCCGGTAGACAAGGGCGCTTTCTGGAAATATCTCTGTGGATTCACGGCGATTGGGACGGTGGTATGTTCCGTTGTCGGGATTCTGTTATTCGGAGGTGTGTTATGATGGCCAACCAATTATATACAAAAGGAAGGCTCTTGCTGTGTATGGTAATCATATGGATTGCCGGATTGGCAGCAGAGAGTCGAATCGGAATGCCGGAAGTGGCCGCGGCGGGAAATGATCCGGGATTCGAGGGATGGGTGCAGGATGACGCAGGTCTTCTGACCTCAGAAGAGGAAGAAGCTCTTGAGAAGGAATGCTCCAGAGTTTCAGAACAATATGGAGCCGGGGTATATATTGTCACAACGCCGGATTTCGGCGGAGGAGATATTAAGATCTGGCAGGAGCAGATTTTTGCGGAGTATGGCCTGGGGACAGGAACTTCGGGCAGCGGCGTGATGCTTGCCATCAGCATGGCAGAGCGGGACTGGGGGCTGGTAGGCTTCGGGGCGGCGCAGGCGGCGTTCACTACATATGGAAGAGAGCGGCTGGGAGAGAAGATTCTGGATGATTTGTCTGACGGAGAGTTCTACGATGCATTTGACAGGTATGTGTCTATGGCGGACGATTATCTGGCGGCGGCAGAGAAAGGAGAGCCGTATACGGAAGACCACCCTTACGGGGAAGGATGGCGGATACCATTGATTGTGGGGGTGTCGTTCCTTTTGTCTTTCTCGGTGTCTTTCGGCGTTGTGCTGTCTTGGAAGAGGAGCATGAATACCAGGGTGAGCCGGGATGGCGCCATGGAATATATGAAGGCGGATAGTTTTCATCTGTTCAACCGTTCGGACAGGTTTTTGTATCATACTGTGACGCGGACAAAGCGGCAGACAGAGAGTCATTCTGACAGCGGCGGAAGCAGTGGGATGCATTCTAACAGTTCCGGAACAAGCGGAAAGTTCTGAGGGTTGAAGTATGTCTTCGGGTAGTCAGAATAAGAACAACAAGTGTGCTGACTGCATTATATCTGGCGAAACTCCGCAGAATAAATTTTCATCAGCAAGGCGGAGAAGGGAGGCGATGCGGTGGCATCGTTGACCGCCGACAACGCAGTCTGATGGAAATTTAGGCAAGGAGGTTTGCCTGAATATAATGC
>CATLIP010000209.1 GCA_949957035.1 uncultured Lachnospiraceae bacterium | reverse complement strand
GGTCGTCACCTTGATCTCCCTCTCCTCGTCATAATCCTCCTTAAGGGTAACCCCCTGAACCTCTACATTGTCTGATTCAAACCGCTCCTTATCCTCAAGAGCAAGGTCCGTTCTGATGCTATACTTTTCAATCATCCCTTACATCCTCACTTTATTCTTAATCTATTACTGGTTTATTGCTAGTTTTTACAATATTTTGAGAAATATGTATTGACAGAAACCATTCCTTGTCCTAAAATAAACTCGTATGTTTCGTTAGAACGTCCGTGTCCGGCTCTAACGAAGTCAATCATCGATACGAATGAATCGAAATATAAGATATTGGAGGTGGACAAATTGGCTAATATCAAATCTGCAAAGAAGAGAATCTTAGTGAACGAAACAAAAGCTGCCAGAAATAAAGCAATCAAGTCTAAGGTAAAAACTTGCGTGAAGAAGGTTGAGACATCTGTTGCCAACAAAGACGCACAGGCTGCTAAAGAGGCGCTTAAGATTGCTACTGTTGAGATTAACAAGGCAGGAAGTAAGGGCGTTTATCACAAGAATACCTGTTCAAGAAAGATTTCCCGTCTGGCAAAGGCCGTAAACGGAATCGCTTAAAGACAGTTGCTTGAGAACGATAGATGTGAAGAAGAAAACAGCCATACCGTCAGTGGCTGTTTTTTTGATGCCCTGCCGGTATACTAAGCTGCCAGAACCGACACTAATTCTTGATAACGATCTGTCTGATTGCGGATATCCTCCTCTGTGACTCCGTAATACAGGTATACGTCTCGATAAATGGCTTTCAGCCTCTTCATCTCCTTCTTGCTGCCGCTGTAGGAACAGGAAATCAATCCCCACCTTCTCTCCACTGCAAATTCAATCATTCCTCTTTTGGTACATATTCTATAAAGGTGAAAGTCCATTGGAAATTGCTCATCCGAAACCGCCTGCGCCGCCTCGCTGCGAAGCTTGACCTGACAGAGCGCTTCCTCGATGGATGTCCGGTCTCTCCCTTTGAGATCCGGAATCTTTGCCAAATCTCCCAGCAACTTTGGCCGGTAACGTAAAATCAGAGATTCTTTGACACATTTATATTGTTCCTGATAAGAAACACTCTGTTTCGACCGTTCAGATGCATGGTATTTATGCTGCAAATAAAGCGCCAGTTCGTCAAAGGAATGGGGTTCTGCTTTGATGGCAGACACTGCCTTTTTCTTTTTCTTACGGTAATGCATCCTCTGTAATTTTTCTTTCAGGCTTTGCTTTTTTGACTTTTCTGCAATAAAAACGCTGGTGGGCCCGTCTGCCCCGCCGATAATGGATACGGCGGCGGCGCTTTTATCTTTTCTGGTTCTTCTTGTCATAAACGCCACTTCCTGCTTTCCTTTCCTGAAACATCTATCTCCCAAATAAGCCATTCCAAAGCCGCATATCACTTAATGCTCCATCCGGTCAGAAGTACGATTTCCGGCCGTATGGAGCACACTAGAATAGCTGATCTCCATCCATTTAAAATCTTTCTTTATGAACCTTCTCCATCGGCAGCTCATCCAGAGAATATGCGGCCGGATGCTCCTTAGTCATTCCCAATGACAGAATCGCCTCCACGCCATACTTGTCCGGAATACCGAGCAAATCTCGAATGAACACTTCCGTCGTCCTTCCGTCCGAAGCCTCTCTAAGCCTTCCCTGTACCCAGCAGCTTCCGACGCCAAGGCTGTCAGCCATCAAGTGCATATTCGTCATGGCAGCCGAACAATCTTCTGTCCACACATCCGTCTTCTCTGTGTCGCCTACGACAACAATCGCACAGTCCGCATGCTCGAGCATAGCCGCCCCTGCCGCCCTGCTCTTCGCAAGCTTCGCCAGTACCTCCTTGTCATGGACTTCGATGAACTCCCAAGGCTTTATATTTTTTCCGGATGCAGACAAAAGTCCTGCCTTCAGAATCTTCTCAATCTTCTCTTCCGGAACAGCTTCCCCGGTGTAAGTCCTTACGCTCCTGCGGCTTCTCATTACTTCCAATAAATCCATCTTTTCAACACCTCTTCTTATCATTCTATCATTTTATTTTAGTATACACCAATCCGGCTGATAAATTCAACTCTTTCTTGCCGTCACAATGTCCGGATATTTGTTCTGGACACTGGTATCTTTCTAATATCTTTTAATATCCTCTCTCCTTCAACCCATTCACCAGCCCCACATAAAACTCTCTCACATCAAAATCCCGTATGTTTTCCCTGTTCAGATCAATCATATCTCCATGAGAAATTCCTCTTCTGCCCCTGGTTGTAAGAAATGTATAATCTTCCCCCCACGGAAATGAATCTTCCGCCACCAGCCCATCGTTTGGGCCATCAAAAAATTTCACAAGCCGGTGAGAGAAATTAAGCGGAAACCTTCCGCCCGACGCACCATTCAGTTTCGATCCGACGCTCTGGTAATAAACCCCCGGCATGTCCGGTACATTCCGGTTAAACTTCTTACATGCAGAAGCTGTAAGGTCGTTAACCGCAGCCATAAAATCCGGATTCTCATCCCCTAACTTTCTAAGAGCGGCATTATAACTCTCTGCAACCTTATCCTTCGCCCCCTGCGGAATCTTATCCAGCAGATAATCCGCAAAAATACATCCCCGATGAGGCGTATTGATAGTCGTCAGGGACGCCACATTTTCCGCCATTCCAAGAACACTGACCGCATACCGCGAATCCAGCCCGCCTTTAGAATGGGCAATGATATTCACCTTCGCGGAGCCGGTCTTTGCAATAATCTCCTGAATGCGGCAGGCAAGCTCTCTGCCGCTGTCAGCAACCGAAGCCGCCGACTGATGGTTTCCATAAAAAATAGACGCGCCATGTGTCTCCAATTCCTTCGGGATTCGCCCCCAATAATTAAAATATTTAAAATCCCGAAAAAACACCCCATGCACCATCAGAATCGGATACCTGGTCTGACACAGCCTTTCATCCTTTCGCTCCTGCGCCTGCATAATCTTCTCACTCTCAAACTCCCATTCCTCCATCGCCATACGAATCAGCTTTACCAGCACCACAAGATGGACAACAGGGAGCCATCCGCACGCAATCCCAATTACTCTCCACTTTATCCCAATCTGTGAAGAAGTCAGATATATACGGATTATGCCGCTAAAAAATACAGATGCTTCCACAATTACCACACAGGCAAGATTCAAAAGCCAAGTCATCTTATCCTCTTTAAAAGCTGCCGGCAGCATTATGACCATCCCTGCCGCCGACACACTTACCGATATCAGAAAATAAACCAGAAGCTCACATCCATCTGCGCAGACCCTAAGCCTTCTTCCCGGCAGCCTTCGATGTGAAAACGCCGGAACAATATTGAGAAAAATAACTCCAAACACCAAAAGGAGCATGAATAAAATGCTCCCCTTTTTCGGAATAAACTTATAATGATATAAAAATGGAATATTTGCCGCAAGACACACAAAAAGCCCGCAGCCAATCCGTCGTATGTATCTCATCAGTCCACCATCCTAAGCTTCGGATAATACTGAAATACCGCCTTAGCCAGAATTTTATCCTGCCCTACATAATGATTCTCCCAGAATCTAGAATCATGGGAATGATTTCGGTTGTCGCCCATCACAAAATAGGAATCCTCTGGAATCTCAAAGGGGCCGAAGCTGCCTTGTGGAACCTCTTTTAAATAAATCTCTTCAAGCGGCGTATCAGCTCCGTTAATATATACCCGTCCGTCCGTAATCTGAACCGTCTCCCCGGGAAGTCCGATGACTCTTTTTATAAAAACCTGAGACTCATCATCCGGGAACCGGAAGATAATGATATCCTCCCGTTTGGGCTCCTGAAAAACATATGCCAGCCGCAATCCAATAATCCGGTCTCCCGGAAGAATGGTATTCTCCATGGAACCGGATGGAATCGTGGCATTGACAATCAGAACCTTACTGCAAAATAATGCAATCAGAACCGGTATTACGATTAGATCAAAGCATTCTTTTGCTATTTTTTTTATTTTGCTGTCTTTACTGTTTTTAGTATCCAAATACTCCGTCGATTGATTCATCATTCTCCACCCAGTCACTTACCAGAATCATCCGGTATGTCTCCTTTGTATCACGAATATATACCTTCTTAATACCTGCGTTAATAATCAGCCGTTTACACATAGAACAACTGTTCGCATTCTTGATATACTCTCCTGTATCCACCTCAATACCAATCAGATACATAGAACTTCCAATCATCTTATCCCGGGATGCGCTGATAATCGCATTCGCCTCGGCGTGAACACTCCGGCAGAGCTCATAACGCTCTCCCCTGGGTACTCCCATCTTTTTGCGGACGCACTCTCCGAGATCAGTACAATTCTTCCGTCCCCTTGGCGCTCCTACATACCCTGTGGAAATAACCGCGTCATATTTTACAATCACTGCTCCATAATGTCTTCTAAGACAATTACATCTTTGAGAAACCATTTCCGCAAGATCCATATAATAATTTGTCTTATCTCTTCTTTAAATTTGTTCCTCACTATTCTTTTGGTTT
>CATLIP010000208.1 GCA_949957035.1 uncultured Lachnospiraceae bacterium | reverse complement strand
CTCATGGGACGGGGCATGTGAAGGCAGGGCTTAATTATGCCATGAGCCTGCATGCAATCGTGGACGCCCATAATCAGGGGTATGATGAGAATATGTATCTGGACGCGGCTACAAGGACGAAGGTGGAGGAGACAGGCGGCGCTAATTTCCTGTTTGTTACAAAGGATGGAAAGGTGGTAACGCCGAAGTCAGATACGATTCTTCCGTCTATCACGAGACGTTCTTTGATGTATGTCGCAAAGGAGTATCTTGGTCTTGAGGTGGAAGAGCGGGAGGTTCCCTTTGAAGAGGTGAAGGAATTTGCGGAATGTGGGTTGTGTGGTACGGCAGCGGTAATTTCTCCGGTAGGCAAGGTGGCAGACCATGGAAAGGAGATCTGTTTCCCAAGCGGAATGGACGCCATGGGGCCGGTGACGAAGAAGCTATATGATACACTGACAGGAATCCAGATGGGGCAGATTGAGGCTCCCAAAGGGTGGATACATGTAGTCTGCTAATACGAGATGCCGTCTGGCAAGTCCATTAGGTGGAATAGTTTATGAAAAGTAGAGAAATAAAAAGTGGGGAGCGCAGAAGGGCTGCCTTGCTCGTCCCGTTTTTGCTGGTTTTTTGTATTCTGGGCGCGGTTGTGTATTCAGTTGCCCAGAGGATATCAGAGGAGATGTCTCTGTCAGCAATCAATAACCTAGATGAAAGTCTGGATCTGATAGGGAACACCATAGAGACGATACTGGGAAAAGAGGCGGAGTTTCAGGTCTTGATAGCGCAAGAGATGGCGGATTCAAAGAATCCGGAGGATTTCGTACTTTCCTATGAACGGAATAGCACCATGGTCAAGATCTCTCTGATTCGTGCGGGAGATACGGAAGGAATTTCTAACACAGGCGATGTGTTTACGGAGGAAGAACTGGATTTTACGGCGGGAAAGACTGTGGATGGACTGCCGCTTTCCAGCTCTTATATGAATGATATGGGGACTTGGGCATATACGATGAAGTGTCCGATCATAAGTGATGATGAAGAGGTTGCAACGCTCTATATTGAGTATATCTATGATTCCTTTGATGAAGCGCTGCCCAATGATTTTTACAATAGTGAAGCCACGCTCTATATGATGGATGCCGCCAGCCGGAAGTTCGTCATGAAGCCCAAAGGAATGGGGGAGCGGGATGCGGGTCATATGAATCTGGATGATTTTTACCATGCGAATAAGATCCGTGAGGAAAAGATTAAGAAGTCGGTGGATGCACAGATCAGTGAAGGTAATAACATGATGTTTTACCATGATATACAGAATCAGGATTCCCTGATCTATATGTGGTCTGTGAACGAGGGTGTAGTCTACCTGATTGGATATGTGCCGGTTCAGGCGATACAGCGTGAAGGCGACGCGGTAAATCAGAATATGTTTATCGTGGTGGCTGTGATGCTTGCTGCGTTTGTAGGGTGCTGTTTATTCTATCTCTTTTATGAAAGGCAGCAGAGGAAGATACAGAAGGATCGGGAGACAGAGCGGGAAATCCATAATAAGCAGTTAAAGGAGGCGCTTCAGACTGCGCAGATTGCGAACAATTCCAAGACTACGTTTTTGTCGAATATGTCCCATGATATTCGTACGCCCATGAATGCAATTCTAGGTTTTGCGACGCTGCTGGCAAAGGATATAGATAATCAGGAGAAGGTGCTTGAATATACGAAAAAGATTACTGCTTCGGGTCAGCATCTTCTGAGCCTTATTAATGATGTGCTGGATATATCCAAGATTGAGAGTGGAAAGGTCATTCTTTCTGTTGAGGAATTTGCGCTGAAGGATATGATTTCTTCGATTGATGCAATCATACGTCCGGCGGCGGAGGCGAAGAGGCAGAATTTTGATATTGCTGTCACAGGGATTAAGCATGAACATCTAATCGGCGACGAGACAAGATTGAACCAGATTTTGATTAATCTTCTCTCTAATGCAGTGAAATATACGCAGGAGGGCGGCAATATCTGGCTGCGCATTATCGGGCTTGAGCAGCATTCCAGTCAACTTGAGCGTATTCGGTTTGAGGTGGAGGATAACGGCTATGGAATGACGGAAGAATTTCTTGAGACGATTTTTGATGCGTTTACCAGGGCGGAGAACAGTACGACCAATAAGGTGCAGGGAACCGGGCTTGGCATGGCGATTACGAAGAATATTGTAGAGCTGATGGGAGGAATGATTCAGGTTTACAGTGAGGTAGACCAGGGAAGCCTTTTTACGGTGGATTTGGAGCTGCGCATACCGGAAATCGATGCGATTCGTGAAGAGAGTGGCTTAGAAGGGACGCATCCGTTTTCTCTCCCCATGGAGGATGGGTCTTTAGAGGGACGGCATTTCCTCGTTGCGGAGGATAATGAGATTAATGCGGAGATTATTGAGGAGCTTTTGGATATCGAGGAGGCGACTTGCGAGATTGTCAGGAATGGCAAGCTTGCTGTGGAACGATTCAGTAAAGCAGAGCCGGGCAGCTATGACGCTGTTCTTATGGATATCCAGATGCCTGTGATGAATGGCTATGAGGCGACACGGGCAATCCGTGCGCTGAAGCGTCAGGATGCGAAGCTAATTCCGATTATTGCCATGACTGCCAATGCGTTTGCAGAGGATGTCAAAGACGCTATGGATGCGGGCATGGACGCCCATATAGCAAAGCCTGTGGATATGGAGTTATTAAAGCAGACACTCAGTCTGTATCTGAGATGAAAGCGAGGAAGTAATGAAGAAATGTTTTAGCCGGGCAGCCGCAGCGCTGCTTGCATTAGCCATGGTCATTGGGATGGCCGCATGCAGCGGAAAAAAGGATTCTATGGAAAATCTTGCCAAGAATGGTGAAGAAGAAGGTAAGATTGTCGTTCTGTTCGCACCTATGGAACGGTCGAAGCCGGATGCTAAAAATGTAGCAAGGACGGCGTTTGACAAGACAATCATCATGGCGGAAGAGAAACTGAACCTTAGGGTGGAGTATAATACCTATACCTCCGAGAACTATCAGGAAAAGTCCTTTGATGATGTGTCGTATGAGCGGCTTGAGAACCATATGGATGATTTTTATCTGCTAAACCCGGACGTGTTACAGAAGGCCGGAGAGAAAGGATGGCTTGAGGACCTGTCAGGGCTTGACTGCGCCCGAAATCTGCGGGAGGTTGTAAGGACTGCCAATACGGTGGACGGAAAGCTGGTCGGTATCCCACAGGAGGTTGTGGTTTACGGGTTATTCGTGAACAAGGATATGTTTGATGAGTATGGGCTGGAGCTTCCGAGCACACCGGATGAGTTTCTGGAGTGCTGCAGGGTGTTTAAG
Source organism: uncultured Lachnospiraceae bacterium (assembly GCA_949957035.1). The sequence goes on along the minus strand of CATLIP010000208.1, from coordinate 1,209 downwards.
GAGAATGGGATTGAGACTCCGGTAGGGGCGAACCGTTGGTGGCTGGAAACCTTTGTGTTTGCGCAGGCATATGCGGATCTGTATAACGGAGGAAACATTGAAGCAGAGATTGAGGCGCTGAATAATGGAGAGCGTAAATACAGTGAGTACATGCGGCCTGGGTTTGAGTATCTGAAGGAAATGATGGATTTGGGGTACATTGATGCAGAGACGGCTTATACGTATGAAGCAATTGAAGGGGAAGGTCCTGATTTTATGGCGCAGAAGACGCCGATTGTTATGGCATACTGGGGAGCTGCCAATGCGGATACTGCTTATGGCAAGCCGGATTTTAATCTTCGGGTCATTGGTTTTCCCAGTGAGCGGGGGCAGATGCCGGTGATGTCTATGACCGGAATGTCGGTCTGCACCGGCGCTGAGAATAAGGAGGACGCCTTGGAGGTTCTGGAGGTGATTCTGTCGGATGAAGCCCTTCAGGTCTATGCGGAGACGAATAAGGTGATTTCCCCTTCTAAGAATGTGGAGGTGGATTGTATCCCGGCCTTAAGGCACCTGAATGAGCTGGTGAATGAGGGAACATTCGTTCTTGCAAGTAATGCAGGCATGAAAGTGGAGCAGTGGGGGAATACCTGCCAGATTGTACGCAAGTTGATGGAGGGAGCTTCTGTGGATGAGTGTATGGCAGAGTTTGACAGGCTGCAGGAGGAATCGCTGAAATAGCAGGAGGATATAGAGAATATGGTAGTTGACGAAAGGATGGTTACATTCATTCATTCTTTGGAAACGCCGGAGAATATCATACTTGAGGAGATAGAACAGGAAGCGATAGATACACATGTACCGATTATCCGAAAGGAAACTCAAAGTTTCCTTTCAGTGCTCATAATGATGACGCGGCCGTCCCGAATCTTGGAGATAGGGACGGCTATTGGTTTTTCTGCAATCCTGATGAGTGAGTATATGCCGGAGGATGGGCATATCACGACAATCGAGAAGTATGAAAAAAGGATTCCCATTGCAAGGGAGAATTTTAGGCGTGCCGGAAAGGAGGGGCAGATTACCTTGATGGAGGGTGATGCTCTTGAGGTCATGGGGACTCTTGGGGGGAGCTATGATTTTATTTTTATGGACGCCGCAAAGGGGCAGTATATTCATTATCTGCCGGAAGTTCTGCGATTGTTATCGGATGGCGGAGTGCTTATGTCGGAC
>CATLIP010000207.1 GCA_949957035.1 uncultured Lachnospiraceae bacterium | reverse complement strand
CAGGAAGAATTTTTTTTCTGCCTGTATAAATCAGGTAATTCAGGTTCCCGATATCAATCTCCACATCCTTGTACATCAACTTCTGAATCTTCCTGCTATTCCGGATAATATGCAGCGCAACCAACACAATGATTACCATGATTAAAATCAGTATCAGGATGATGGCAAGACTGTGCTCCTGTATAAAAATCCCTACGCTGGCCAGAGAATACACATTACTCTCCAGCATATAATCGCTGATTGCCCTTGCGTCTATGGTCAGAAGCGTCTTGCTCAGTACGCCGGCAAGCTCAGGGCAATCGTTGCGGACAGTCATGGAAATCCCAAGACCGTCGCTCAGCACGTTCTTAATCTCCAGGTCATAATAGCGCATCTGGGAACTCAGCAGATATTCTGTCAAGTAGCCGTCACACATGACTGCGTCTGCTTTTCCGTCCTTCACTGCGTCCAGACAATCCTGAGGGGTATCGTATATCTGGACAGCCGTATCTGCAGTACCGATTAGCTCTTCCGCCTTGCTGGAGAGATAGTCAACCGTTGCCAGGGATTCAATCGTCTCCATCTCCGTCCTTTCTTTCGAGACGAATACCAGCGGAACCTGTACATAGTCCTTTATCTTTGAAAGATGATGGGCATGCGCCTCGCCCTCGGCATGGACACAATAAGACATGACATCAATCTCACCGTTCTCAAGGGCGATACGCGCGTCCTGGGGGTTATCTTCCTTTTGCCATGAGATATGTATCCCGGTAAGCGCGGCGATTCCCTCCAGCATCTCCTTCGTCAATCCTTTGCACTCGCCGTCCTCCTCATAGACAAACGGATAATAACTGTCAAGATATCCGACCTTGATTGTGTCCGTCTTGTCAAGATATTCTTTCTCATCCAGCGTAAATACAATGGTCTTGTCAAGCTTGCTCTGATAGAAACGGTTCATGAGCTGGGTTTCCAACTCCGGCTCATTCATCTTCAAGTCTGCAATGGCGTTGTTCAACTCACGAATAACATCATCATTACCTGGATAAGTAAGGTAGTAAAAAGGTCTGGGAGCAAAACGCCCAATCAAGCGCTGCCCCTCTCTGATCTCCATAAAAGTATGAACCAGGGCATCCACTTCGCCTCTGTCCAGTGCATCCTGCAAGTCCGCCGTGGAATCATATTCTCTGATTTTAGGAGACATAATGCCGTTATCAGCAAGATAGCCCAGAAATTCTTCTCTGCGTACATAGGTACGAACCATGCCGAAGGTGATTTCCTTCATGGCTTCAAAATCCTCGTATGCCAGGCTGCTGTCCGGGTTGGTGGCAATGATGCCGAAGGTATATCCGCTGGACAGATCTGCATACTGGTAGGCTGCCGCCCGTTCTGCCGAATACTGGGCGCTGCCTACCAGATCTGCCTTATGGTCTGCCACCAATTTAAGCGCCGTATCCCAGTCCTTGCATTCTACATATTCAATCTCCCAGTCGGTATAGTTGCATAATGAATTCAGATATTCCACATCCATACCGGCATAACTGCCCTGTTCCCCCTTCATATGGTATCCGTTCATTGGGAAAAATGCGACCTTTACCGTCCGCTTTTCTGTTGCGTGAACGGTGTATGGCATGGTTCCGGCAGATATGCACGCCGTCAGAATCAGACATAGAAAAAATAACGCGCCACGTTTTAATATTCTGTTTTTCATTATTGCTAACATCCCTTTCTATCCCCGCAAACCGAATGTCCCCCAACCGTTGAGTAAATACGGGCTTATTTTTATCATTATACCAAATCGTCGGCATAATGACTATACTTCCTGCAAAAAAAATGCCGGTAATTAGTAAATAAGCCTATAAATTGTACAAGGAAACGAACGAAAGGACAGTGGGAAATATAGAAAACATTTCCCACTGTCCTTTATAGAAATGAACTAATACAGAAACAGAGCCTCTTCAAGCTCGGGCTTATCACCATTTTCCTGCTCCGTCATGTCCCTTTCCTCCTGAACACGTTTTTCCACAGCCGCGGGCGCCTGTGCAACCTCCTGGCCTTCCTCCCAGATGGTAAATTTTTTATTATGTGTGCCCTGATAGTAGATCAATGCGTTTTTGTGAACAGCCGCAGGAAAGTCCCAAAAGTCGCTGTCATCCGGGAAAAGCTGTTCCTGCTCAACTGTCTCTGCGGCGGGAACTACAAAAGAGTATTTCCGGGAATCCAGCCGGCTAAGAAACAGATGCTCCAATTTGGAAACTTTCTCAAGGGATATACAGCTTTCTCCATTGTCATAAGATTCAGAATATTCACTGTCAGGAGAGTCGATTCTGGCGCCGTACGAAATAGGGGAGCAGGGGTACTCGCTCTCTAATGTGAAATAGAAATCCCCGTTTTCTAACCGATACAGTTCCGTCATTTTTATGTCTTCGGCTGCCACGCGCCTGTCGAACAGGTAAAGCTCCGGATTATATTCTTTTACAAGAGAGAGGGCGGTCGAAACCACGAAAACCGTAATAGCCGCCGACAGGACAACAACCACTTTCAGCCAGTTAATCTGCCGGGAAATCCGTCGTAACGTCTCGATACCGTCCGAAGCAGAAGAGCCGGATTCATTGGCGTTCTTTGCGCCGGCTTTGTCCTGCGCAAGGGTGACAGGCGGAAGCTCCGAATTTAACGCATCCAGATATTCACGGCAATCCTCACATTCAGACAGATGCTCTTCAATCAAATCCTTACTTTTCTCGCTGCACACGTCATCTTTATAGAGGGGCAGCAAATCTTTAATTACATCACAAGATATTTTCTTCATAACAATCTCCTTTCTGCCGCCGTTTTCAGGCAGCCTCTTCTTTTAGCCGATGGCTTTTTGACGATACATGAGCTGATACAAGCTGTCCCAAGGCAAAAGGTCTGGCTATGGGCGGGCGGATGTTTCATCCTGCATATGCTCCCGTATCTTGAGCCTTGCCCGGTGGTAGGTGACTCTTGCCCAGTTTTCCTGCTTTTCAAAGATTTCTGCAATTTCCTTAAAACTTAAATCTCCAAGTACCCTGAGGGTAAAGACTTCCTTGTACGGCTCGTTTAGGCAATGAAGGACTTTATAGATGGAGAGGGCTTCGTCCTTTCGGATACAGATATCCTCCACGTCAGAATCATCCGGCATATCCTCCAAAGCTTCGGAGTGTACCGGCTTTTTCTTGCGTGTGCCGGAGATATAGAGATTCTTGGCTATCTGGCAGAGCCAGGTTTTTACAGAGCAGTTCCCGCGGAAATTTTTGGCTTCTTTCAGCGCTTTGAAAAACGTCTCCTGAGTAATCTCTTCGGCAATGTGCGGATCCTTACTCATTGCCAGTATGAACAGATAAACGTCTTTAAAAAATCGTTCGTAGAGCTCGTCAAAATCAATCTTCATTCCCTCACCTCCTCCATTTGTTAATTAGACGCATGACTTGGCGTTTCGTTACAAAGATTATACGATATTTTTTAAAATCCGGATAGGGATTGGAAAATCTCTGGCCACATGGAGGAGGGAATGGTATACTTGACATATTAAGAGGAGGCGGTTGGATATGCTTTTTACCAGGGATTATTGGAAAAAGGAGTGGGCGGCGTTAGAGAAGAAGGAGAGACATTATATAAGAAAACAGAAGGAAGAGAAGGAGTCGGTCCTTCAGCGGAAAATCGCGGAGAAGATACCGGATAAACTGGAGAGCGCCTTGAATACGGCGTTTCGAAAGGCGTTTGAGCTTGTTTTTGAGAAAGGAACGGGCGTGATTGAGAAGACCTACGATAAGGCGGGGCATGAGCAGTCCTTTCAGGTAAATGCATATGCGGCGGGACTTAGGAGGAATCGGAAGAGTGTAAAAGCATTTTCAAAACAGGCAGGGGTGAGCCGGACGAAGAATCTGCTGATTTCGGGCGTGGAGGGAGTGGGCTTAGGCGTCCTAGGCATTGGGATTCCGGATATCCCGCTTTTTACCGCCGTGATTCTGAAAAGTATTTACGAGATTGCACTCAGTTATGGATTTTCTTATGAAACGGAAGAAGAGCAGCGGTTTATCTTGAAGATGATTGAGGCGGCTTTTCTCCATGGAGAGAGGTTTGAGCGGGAGAATATGGAATTGAATGTGTGGATGGAACAGAAAGAGCGGAATTGTATGGAAGATGCAAAGTGGATGAAAGATGTAGGAGACATGGAGAATCCGGATGGCACGCAAGAAAAGGGATGGGGCAGGAAAGAGCAGATATCCCGAACCTCCGACGTGCTGGCAGAATCGCTCCTTTATATGAAGTTTATTCAGGGAATCCCGGTCGCAGGCATTGTGGGCGGTCTGGCTGATACCATATATTTGAAGAAAATTACAGACTATGTGGATTTGAAGTATAAGCGAAGATTTATGATAAGCCGTAGAAACCCCAATTAGAAAAATTTCATAAAATGGCTTTTTTAGCTAAAAATGTATGGGAAAATGGGTTATAATAAAGTATGTTTTAATTTTTTTGCAGAAAGGAAGAAAAAGATGGGAGCATTACATTTGACAAAGGAAAATTTTAAGGAAGAGGTATTGGAGTCCAAAGTGCCCGTACTGG
>CATLIP010000206.1 GCA_949957035.1 uncultured Lachnospiraceae bacterium | reverse complement strand
TTTTGTGGATGGTTGGTGTGTGGTAATATGGATTATAGCGTATTTAGGAGATAAAGTCTATGGAAGTATCCACTGTACTATATCAGAAAATGGGTATATAATAACAGATAAGAAAGCGGGGTTTTAATTATGATAAATGCAACAATGGTACTTGAAGGAGGGGCCACCAGAGGGGTATTTACCTCAGGAGTCCTGGATTATCTGATGGAGCAGGGGGTGTATACGTCCCATGTGGTAGGGGTGTCTGCCGGAGCCTGTAATGGTGTGGATTATGTCTCGAGGCAGCCGGGGAGGACTAAGGACTGTATGATACACAAAGAGAGAGAATACAGTTATTACTATGGCTTCCGAAAATTTATCAAAAAGAAGAGCCTGATGAATATGGATATGATTTTCGACCGGTATCCCAATGAGATTTTTCCGTTTGATTATGAGACATATTTTGCTTCTGATATGGAGTGTGAGATAGTCACGACCAATTGTGAGACCGGACAGGCGGAGTATATGACGGAGCGGCATGACAAAGAGCGCCTCATGAAGGTATGCCGAGCGTCCTGCAGTATGCCGCTGGTAGCGCCGATTGTGAACGTAGACGGTGTGCCGTATCTGGACGGGGGACTTGCAGATTCCATTCCGGTGAGACGTGCCATGGAGATTGGAAATAAGAAAATCATAGTGGTACTGACTAGGAATCCGGGATACCGGAAGAAACCTACGTCCCGGGCCGCAGCTGATTTGTACCGCAGGGCATACCGGAATTATCCAAAGCTGGTGCAGGCGTCAATTCGGCGGAACTATGAGTATAACTTGCAGATACGTCAGGTGGAGCAGCTTGAGAGAGAGGGGAAGATATTCGTCTTTTGCCCTAAGATTCCTACGGTTTCCAGGGTTGAGAAGGATTATGATGCGCTGATGCATTTCTATGAGCATGGTTATCAGCAGGCGAAGAAGAAGTATTCGCAGTTACAGGCGTATCTGGAAAGAGAATAGAAAAGTAATGATTATTGTTTTGTGAAGGAGGTTCAATATGCTGGCATTAGCAGGGATGATACAAGGAAATACAGTAATTGTGGAAAATGACAGTATTTCGAATTATGATGGAAGAGAAGTTATCTTGACAATACTGGATCATCCATATAAAAAAGGCAGGAAGAAAATAGAGTGGGATAAGTATGGTATGGAAACGGAGCGAGGAAAATGTGTTGAGGAGTACATGGAGGAAATAAGAAGTAATGACAGGGGATAAAAGTATTTTTGTAGATACATCGCCTTATATCTATTATCTTGAAAAAAACCCGGAATACAGTAAAAAGGTAAAAGAGTATTTTATGAGTAATTATGAATTAAATTGCGAGTTTGTAACATCAACAATTACGATCGAAGAATATTCCATAGTGCCATATAGGGAGAACAACAGAAAGTTGTTAGCAGATTTTGATAGGTTTATAGAGGACACGGATACAAAGATTGTAGATATTACAAAACCGATAGCAAAGAAAGCGGCTCAGATTCGTGCAGATTATGCGAAATTTAAAGCTATGGATGCGTTACAGCTTGCGGCCGCTGTGATGTGTGAATGTGATATTTTTCTTACAAACGACAAACAGCTGCGGCAATTTCAAGAGGTGAAAGTAATAACATTAGACCAGATATAGCAGCATTTCTATGAGCATGGTTATCAGCAGGCGAAGAAGAAGTATTCGCAGTTACAGGCGTATCTGGAAAGAGAATAGTGGATTGGAGGTATAGCTATGAATCTATATGAACATCAGATTTCAACAAGAGAAGCGCAGCAGATGGCAAAGGTGACGGACATGATTCGTTCAGATATTGCAAAAAGCAAAGTGAAAGAGGGAATTGTGATTGTATATTCGCCTCATACAACCGCAGGATTTACCATTAATGAGAATGCAGATCCGGATGTGGTTCATGATATGCTGTATGGGCTTGAAGAGGCGTTCCCTACCAGGACGAAGTATTACAGGCATATGGAGGGAAATTCCCATGCGCATATCAAGACAAGCTTTGTGGGGCCGTCCCAGACGTTGATTCTGCATGAAGGGGAGTTAGTGCTTGGGATATGGCAGGATGTGTATTTCTGTGAGTTTGACGGGCCGAGAAACCGGAGGTTTTATGTGAAGGTGATGGAAGGATAGTAAAAGTATGAGACGGAAGAGGGAAAAATCACTTATTGCAGTACCAATCGGAGACCCTGCGGGAGTGGGTCCGGAAATAGTGGCAAAGTCAGCGGCTTCAAAAGAAGTATTTGACGCGGCAGACTGTATCATCGTTGGAGACAAGACCATCATGGAGAATGCCATTAAGATTACAGGCACGAAGCTTACGATTCATGTGATAAAGGAGCCAAAGGAAGGAGACTTCCGCAGAGGAGTGTTGAATCTGATTGACTTGAAAAATGTTGATATGGAAAACTTCGAGTTTGGACGTGTCAATGGAATGTGCGGAAAGGCTGCGTATGAGTACATTGCAAAGAGCATAGAGCTAGCCAATGCCGGGAAGGCGGATGCTGTGGCAACGACGCCGATTAACAAGGAATCCTTGCGGGCAGGCGGGATTCCTTTTATCGGACATACAGAAATCTTCGGTGCGCTGACAGATACAGAAGACCCGTTGACCATGTTTGAAACCAATGGAATGAGAGTATTCTTTCTGACAAGGCATGTGTCTTTGAGGGAGATGCTGGATATGATTACAAAGGAAAGAATCAAGGACTATGTGAAACGGTGTCAGGAGGCCCTTAGAAAACTTGGAGTATCGGACGGAACCATGGCGATTGCAGGGCTGAATCCCCACAGCGGAGAGCATGGGCTGTTTGGATGGGAGGAAGTCAATGAGATTACGCCTGCAGTGGAGGAATTACAGGCGGAAGGCTACCGTGTAGCAGGTCCTGTGGGTGCGGATTCCGTGTTTCATCAGGCGGCAGTCGGGAAATATAACAGCGTGTTATCTCTCTATCATGACCAGGGACATATTGCCGCAAAGACTCTTGATTTTGAGAAGACCATTGCGGTTACCAATGGGATGCCAATCCTTCGTACCTCGGTAGACCATGGGACTGCATTCGATATTGCGGGAAAGGGAACTGCGAGCGCAGTCAGTATGACAGAAGCTATTCTGCTTGCGGCCAGGTATGCGCCCAATTTTACAATGTAATCTAACCGGACCGAAAGATTATAATGACTGAACATGAGAAATGGCCGGGAAACGGAATACAGCCATTTCCCGGAATCACCCAGCCGGATGGAGTACTCATGCACATTCTTTCATATCTAATAAGAAATCTCCTGAAGATAGAGCCCTTTGGGGTCACAGGGCGCGCTTGGGGACTGAATCCCCTCGAAGATGTCCTCGATGTCCTCTTTGGGGCGGACTCCATGGCCGATATCCAAAAGGGTTCCGATAATCAGCCGCGCCATATTGTGAAGGAAATCATCTGCATAGAGAGTTATCTGCATCTCCTGTGCGGCGCTGTATATTTCAATATCATAGAGCTTTCGCACAGTAGACTTGCTCTTCTTCGCGGTGGAGAAGTTCTGAAAATCATGGGTTCCCACCAGAAGCATGGAAGCCTGACGCATCACCTGCTTGTCCGGAACCTTAAAACAGTGGTAGGTATACTTCCGGTCGAACACGCTGGGGATATCGTCTACGGTCATGCGGTACATATAAGTCTTGGAAACAGCGTTCAACTGTGAATGGAACCGATTTGACACCTCCTCCACATTGATGATGGCGATATCCATAGGAAGGTAACGATTCAGGTAGTGTTTCATGTCCATGATGTCCATATTGGAGCCTGTCTTGAAATTGGCGACCTGCCCATAGGCGTGGACTCCCACCTCTGTGCGGCATCCGCAGAAAATCTCTATCTGTTCTTCACCGGTCATTTTTTTCAAAACTTCCAGGATTTTGTTAGAAATCGTATTGTTGGACTCATCTTTACCAAGTCTGCTCCATCCCTGATAACGGCTTCCGTCATATTCGATGGTAAGCTTGATATTTCTCAGGGGAATCTGTACTTCTTTTACTTTATTTTTTCTTCTCATACACAGAGACCTCGTCTTTCTATTCTTTATGGGGCGAAAATTCCCGTCCTCAAAAGGCAATCATTTTCGTATAAAGTAAGTTTAGTATAGCAAATTCTATGTTATAATAAAAGGGCTTACAGGAAAAGAATAAAAAAGAATAGATTGTGTAATAGATAGGACAGGAGAAGTTAAAATGAGCGTAGAAAGCAGAAGAGTATCAGAATCTATCATTGAAACCGTTCATATAGTCCGTCCCAACCATCTGAACGCGGTTGGACGTCTCTTTGGGGGTATCCTGATGCAGTGGATTGACGAGGTTGCCGCTCTGACGGCAAAGCGCCACGCCCACATGAACGTTACAACGGCGTCGGTAGACAACCTTCGGTTTCTAAAAGGGGCGTATCAGAACGACGTGATAATCATTACAGGGAAGATTACTTTTGTAGGCCGCACGTCCATGGAGGTGCAGGCGGATACCTATATTGAAGACTTGGAGGAAAGAAGAACCCATATCAATCA
>CATLIP010000205.1 GCA_949957035.1 uncultured Lachnospiraceae bacterium | reverse complement strand
GCCTTCCAGCTTCGGCTGTTTCTCCACAACAGCAACATCCTTAAGCAGTTCTGCAAAATCATCCAGAATATGCTTGCTCTGCTGTACATGTGCCATCTCACGGCCTCTGAAACGCAGGGTAATCTTTACTTTGTTGCCCTTACTGATAAACTTCTTGGCATTATTGACCTTCGTATTCAGGTCATTCGTGTCAATATTGGGTGAAAGACGCACTTCCTTCACTTCAACGGTCTTCTGCTTCTTCTTCGCCTCTTTTTCTTTCCTTGCAAGCTCATATCTGTACTTACCATAATCGATGATCTTGCATACCGGCGGCTGAGCTTTTGGAGCGATCTTCACAAGATCTAATTCTGCTTCCTGAGCCAGTCTCATTGCCTCTTTAATCGGCATGATTCCCTTCTGCTCTCCATCTTCTCCAATTAATCTTACTTCCTTGTCTCTGATCTGCCCGTTAATCATTAAATCGCTAATTGTCTTGCACCCCCATCATAAAATATAAATAAAAATAAGTGAACAGCATCCAGACTATCCACTTAAATATCTACATAGACACACTATTCCTAATATCTTATTCTCAGATATCACCAATCATGCCTCTAATACTCAATATCAAACCAATAGTCACCCAATTGTGCTATGGTGAGAGTGGATACTCTACTTTCCTTTTTGCCTCACGCAGGTATAAATTTAACACATACTCTCTCTGCTGTCAATACCTGACTTCTAATTTTGAGTAATTTTTACATCCGATACATTACAGCCTTTATCCTCCAAGCAACTGGCGCAGAACCTTAATCTTCTCTCTCCCCACCGGAAGAATTTCCTTCTCATAGCCCTCCATTTTAATGGCAAAACTGTTATTTTTCCACAAAAACAGCTCCTTCACCTTATTCAAATTGACCAGAAAACTTTTCTGGCTGCGAAAAAACCCTGATTCACACAGTCTCTTCTCAAATTCTCCGATGGACTTCCCCTCGAAATAATCGTTCTCCACAGTATGAATCATACATCCGCGATTGTAGGTTTCTATATACACAATGTCTCCCACTTCTTTAAAAATAGTCTTCCCCTCTGTATTGATTGCAATCCGTCTGACGGGGTCCGGCGCCTTCTTATCCCTTCTCATACCGCATTTTTTCAGCATCTTCTCAAGGCGTCTTTTATCGAAGGGCTTCATGATATAATCCTCTACCTCTAATTCAAATGCCTTCACCGCGTACTGCGAATACGCTGTCACAAACACAATCTTCATATCCGGCCGCATGTTTTTCAGTGCGTTCACAAGTACGGTCCCGTTGATGTCCCCCAGATTAATATCAAGAAAAAACAGGTCATACTGTACTTCTCCTGCCATCTCAAGGGCTCTCTCTCCGCTCTCCCCCTCGTCAATCTGCGCATCCGGCAGAAGCTCCAACAACTGATGCTTCAGTTCACTTCTTGCCGGTCTCTCGTCATCTACCACTGCGATTCTCATCCGACTTCCTCCTTAATCCACATGGTTGTCCGCAAAATGCAGCTCCACACAGGTCCCTTCTTTTGTACTGGTAATCCGAAGCCCATTTTCTTCTCCATAGATACTCTTCATCCGCTTGTGCACATTGCTAAGCCCTACGCTGTTTCCGATCGCCTGACCGCTCTTCAGTTTTTCAAGAACCTCATCGGATATTCCTTTTCCTTCATCCTGAATATATACCCGGCATCCGTTCCCCTCTTCTTCTGCCCGGATTGTCACAATCCGCTTCCCTTCCCGGTTTATTCCGTACCGCACTGCATTTTCCACAACAGGCTGCAATATCAGAGTAGGAATCTTAATTCCTATTTCCTCCGGAACCTCATAAGTAATGACAAGATTTTCTTCAAACCTTGCCTTCTCAAGCTCCAGATAATCCCGCACATGTTCCATCTCTTCGTCAAAAGGGACCATATACGCCTCGCTGTTCAGGTTATATCGGAAATAATTGGCAAGAATAATCAAGAGCTCTCTGGCCCGGTCAGGATTCTCCCGGCACACGCAGGAGACGGTATTCAAAGCATTAAATAAAAAGTGAGGGTTTACCTGAAACTGCAGCGCCTTAAACTCTGCCTTCTGCCGCATATCCTTCTGCCTCTCCAGCTCTGAGAGCGCAAGCTGATAGGAGCTTAGATTCACTAAATGCTGCTGCAGCTCCAATTCACTCTGCATGAACACCCACTGCTTCTTCACCCACACAATCAGACACCCTACAGCCTGGTCCCGTATCATGAAAGGCGCCGCTACCAGAGAATAGTCCTTCATCCATTCATACCATGGGCTGCTGGCCGGAACCTGCGACATGGTCTTAAGGCTCCCGGATTCCATCGCCCGGACGCCAATGCCCGGTATCTGCCCTTCGGGTTGAAACTCTTTCTCTGCCTCCTTCTGACAGCAGGCCATAATCTCATTCCTGTCCGTAATAATAACTCCCGCCCAGTCCGTCTCTTCCAGAATTGTGCCGGCGAATTTCTCCATGTTGCCCCGATTTGCAATTCCTTGAAGAAGCAGCGGCAGACATTTGCGCGCAAGCTCCGAAGCCTGCTGAAGCTGCCGGCTTCTCTCCACGTCCTGTAACACAAACACCTGATTGAAGCTGGAAATAAAAATCAGGATTCCGCCCGCATTCAATAGAATCATCGGCACTGATATTTCCAGTATGGTATTCAGCGCCATCTGAACAGGCACAGTAAAACGCAGAAGGCACACCATGTCGCAAACCTCCGCAAAGCATGCCAGAAGAAACAAATCCTGGTACTTCCATTTGCCCCGCTGAAAATAAGGATAAAACCCACCGCCTAAGAGCCCGAACAGCATGGTTGAGAATGCCGACGCCATTGCAAATGCCTGAGGCGAAGAAAAGACGTATACATAGACCGCTCCAATCAAAGAGGCATACAGCCCTACGACAGGCCCTCCTAAAAGTCCTGCCGCCATAGCTCCGATTACCCGGGTGTTCAGGCTGTAGGAGCCGATGTCTATCCCCGTATATGTGGACAGAACCACCATTCCGCCAAACACCACAGACATAAACACCTGGCTTTTGAGACTCCGCCGCTCCAGAAGGATTAGCTTCTGAATCAGCCGGAATTTGGACAGCAGATTAGCGATTAGCACCAAAAGGGCGATATTTAGAATCAATTCAAAAACCAGCCTGTTTCCCTGCATGTCCTGCCTCCCCACATATTCATATCTATAATCTAACACAAAATCTGCCGGAATGTAAAGCATATAAAAAGGACCTCCGGCTATATCTTTCAATACCCGGAGGTCCCCCGGGGCCTTTCAGGTCCCTTGAGAGAGTTATGTATGTTCAAATATTGATTTGAAACCTTAATTATATGTAACAGCCTTCTTTTCATTGTATACGTCGCGGTCCAGCTCGCCAAGCTTACTTGCAACCAGCATACCTACCATGACGTCCACATCTACATTCATCAATGTACGGAACATTCCGGCAAACCAGTCGATACCAATCAATACCGCAATACTTTCCAGCGGAAGCCCTAGTGAGGACGCTAAGAATGTATATACAATCACAGAGCCGCCCGGCACGGAAATAGTTCCCATACACATCAGGCAGGATAACAGAATCGCCATACCCATCTGATAAACCGTCATCTCAATCCCTGTAGACTGAGCCATAAAGAAGATTGCCGCAACATAGCACTGTGCAGCGCCGCAGCTATTCATGGACATGGTGATAGGGCCTGTAAAGTCGGCAACCTTACGGCTGATACCAAATTTGGTCACAGCATCCTCCATCTTTGTAGGAAGACAGATAGCTCCGGAAGTGGTAGTCACAGCCATGATGGACATCTTCGCGAACTTCTTCGGCATCTTAGCCGGGTTTACCTTACACATTGCCGCCGTAAACGGTCCGAACAGCATGAACTGAATCGCGTCGCCAATCAAAAGCACGCCTAAGAACTTCATCATTGGAATAATAACCTTAAGTCCCGTAGAACCTGCTACATTGGCCAGCAGACAGAAGATCCCAATGGGCGCTATATGCATAACAGTCTTAATAATATTGGTGATAATCGTATTAAGACCCGTCACCCACTCTACCATGTTGCGGTTTCCGCTCTGCTTGGTGTATGCGCCCATAGCCACACCGAAAAACAGTGAAAATACGATACATGGAACCATTGCGCTCTCAGCCATGGAACCGATAATATTGGTGGGAACGAAGCCTAACAGGGTCTCTTGCAGAGAAGCGGATTCCACCGCCGCATTTGCCACGTCCTCCGCGCTTGCAATCTCAATCCCAACGCCTGGTTTAAACAGCATGGACAGCGCCACGCCAAAGCCTGCCGAAATCACCGTAAATGCAATAATCCACTTAAACGTGTGGAAACCCATCTTTCCTACGTCCTGACCGTCGCCGCTTCCTACCGCCGCCGCTACCGCGGACATAACCAGAAGCACGACGGACATCTGAATCAGCCGGATAAAAATATCACCGATAAATTTCAGATTCGCCGCCCATGGCCCGATAATCGTACCGAACAGAATACCGCCAACCGTAGCAATCAAAATCTGTGTCGTAAGAGAT
>CATLIP010000204.1 GCA_949957035.1 uncultured Lachnospiraceae bacterium | reverse complement strand
CGTAAGGTGCAGGGCACCACAGGATTTCATGGATAATGAGATAAGGAGGTTATGGCAATGGCTTACGATAAAGGCAATCGTCCGGAAGGCGGCTTCAAGAGAAGAGGCGGCGGACGCAGAAGAAAGAAAGTATGCGTATTCTGCGGTAAGGAGAATAACGAGATTGATTACAAGGATGTAGCGAAGTTAAGAAAGTACATCTCTGAGAGAGGCAAGATTCTTCCCAGAAGAATTACAGGTAACTGTGCCAAGCATCAGAGAGCTCTTACTGTAGCAATTAAGAGAGCTCGCCATATTGCTCTGATGCCATACGTTCAGGAATAATTAATTTAGAACTTGGGATGTGAATTACAAGAGGTTGTCGTATCAGCTGAATCGGATTAGCTGATATGGCGGCTTCTTTTTTTGCGCGGACCTTATACATGGGGGAAGGACAGGTCCGGGCATTATTGTTGATTTTTCTTGTATTATTGTACATTTACATTTGCCTGACCTTGCTTTCCAGTCTTTTTTTTGGTACATTATGTATAAAGGTTTTCGTGTTTGTTTTTGGGGAAAGTGTGTGGTCGAATAGTTAGTTTTTAGAGGTATGAAAGGATTTACTATGTTAGTTGAAGTAATCGAGAGTAAGAGGGAGTTAGAAGAGGTTGAACCGTTCTATGTGGAGCATCTTTTGTGGGGAACAGAGTCTATTCCGAAAACATATGGATATCTGGGATTTGTTTTGCAGGACGGATTTTATTTGAAAATGGTCTGCGAGGAGAAAGAACCGCTCCGTACCTACGAGAATCTTTTAGACCCGGTATATCGGGACAGCGCGATGGAGGCTTTTTTTCAGTTTGAGCCTGAAAGGGGAGGTTGTGGTTCGGCAATTTATTTGAATTTTGAGGTGAATGCCAACGGGGCGCTGTTGGCAGAATACGGCAGCGGACGTGCCGGCAGGACATATTTTACAAAAGAAACGTTGGAGAAGTTTGACTGCAGCGCCGCATTGGAAGAAGGGTGTTGGAGTTTTCAGCTGCATATTCCCATATGGATTTTAGAAGAGGTCTATGGGCCTTTGAATATGGGAAGGGGAAGCAGATTTACCTGCAATTTTTATAAGATATCGGAGTCGAAGGAGATTGAGCATTATGCAGCGTGTTTTCCAATTCATTCTGAGATTCCATGTTTCCATATGCCAGAATATTTTGGGGAGGCAGTCATTGCTTAGAGCGTGTTCGCGTAGGGCGTATATTCCCCTCATTTGAGGGTAGATATAAAAGAAATAAGATAATCAGGAGGGTATTTTGATGAAGATTTACAAAGCAGCAGATTACAATGAGATGAGCAGGAAGGCGGCGAATGTGATTGCGGCGCAGATAATTATTAAGCCGGATTGTGTTCTGGGGTTGGCAACAGGTTCAACGCCTATCGGGACTTATGAGCAGTTGGTTGAGAAGAATAAGGCAGGAGATTTGGACTTTTCCGGTGTTAAGACTGTGAATCTGGATGAGTACAAGGGACTTCCGCGCACGAATGACCAGAGCTATTATTACTTCATGCATGAGCATCTTTTCGACAAGGTGAATATTGAGCCGGAGAATACACATCTGCCGGACGGAACAAAGGAAGACAGTGAGAAAGAATGCGGAGAGTATGAGGAAGTGATTCGTTCTCTCGGGGGTGTTGACCTGCAGCTTTTAGGTCTGGGACATAATGGTCACATCGGATTTAACGAGCCGGCGGATGCATTTGACAAGGAGACTCACTGCGTAGACTTGCAGGAGAGCACGATTGAGGCAAACAAGAGATTTTTTGCATCTGCGGATGATGTGCCGAAGCAGGCTTATACCATGGGTATCGGTACGATTATGCGTGCAAAGAAGATTCTGGTGGTTGTAAGTGGGGAAGACAAGGCGGATATTGTGGCAAAGGCGTTTTTTGGCCCTGTTACACCGTCGGTTCCGGCGTCCATCCTTCAGATGCACAATGACGTTACAGTTGTAGCGGATGCGGCGGCTCTTTCTAAGATTCCGCAGTAAAATTAGTACACCGAAAAATAAGTTGGTGTACTAGGATATCCAGAGGTATGAGGAGAAAATATATGAGTAATTGTATGAGAGGCCGTGTTACAATCCCCACGGATGTAGATGTGGTTCCGGAGACCCTTGAGCTTGTGAAACGCTGGGGAGCGGATGCAATCCGTGACTGCGATGGTACGGAGTATCCGGAAGAATTGAGGAATGTAGATGCGAAGGTCTATTCAACGTATTATACGACCAGAAAAGATAATGAATGGGCAAAGGCGCATCCAGAAGAAATACAGCAGATGTATATCATGACGCCCTTTTATAATGCTGTAGAAGAGACTTTGCGGATTCATTTGATGAATCACCTGTACCCGGATATGCTTGCTGTAAACTCCAGAGATAACATTAAGAAATGGTGGGAAGTCATTGACCGTACCACGGGGGAAGTGATTCCGGCAGAGGGGACTTACCATGGCGTAAGAGAGGGAGAAGTCGCGCCGGATGAGTGGCGCTATGATGAAGAGAACGGCGATGTGGTAATTACGGGAGCGAAAGAATTCCATGATTATACGGTGAGTTTCCTCGCATATATCATGTGGGATCCGGTGCATATGTATAACGCGGTAACGAATGGCTGGAAGGATGTTGAAAAACAGATTACCTTTGATGTGCGTCAGCCTGAGACGAAGAAGTTCTCCATGGAGCGCCTTCGGAAATATATTGCAGCGAATCCGCATATTGACGTGATACGTTACACTACATTTTTCCATCAGTTTACCCTGATTTTTGACGAATTTGCCCGTGAGAAATATGTAGATTGGTACGGCTATTCGGCTTCTGTAAGCCCCTACATCTTAGAGCAGTTTGAGAGGGAAGTAGGATATCCATTCCGGCCGGAATATATTATTGACCAGGGATATATGAACAATACCTATCGTGTACCGTCGAGGGAGTTCCGGGATTTTCAGAGTTTCCAGATGCGGGAGGTTGCGAAGCTGGCAAAAGAGATGGTAGATATCACCCATGAGTGCGGGAAAGAAGCAATGATGTTCCTTGGAGACCACTGGATTGGCATGGAACCCTTTATGGATGAGTTTAAGGGAATCGGGCTGGATGCAGTAGTCGGCAGCGTGGGCAATGGGGCTACTCTTCGTCTGATTAGCGACATTGAAGGGGTAAAATATACGGAAGGCCGTTTCCTTCCTTACTTCTTCCCCGATACCTTCCATGAGGGCGGAGATCCGGTGAAAGAGGCGAAGGTGAACTGGGTGACTGCAAGAAGGGCAATCCTGCGTAAGCCCATCGACAGAATCGGGTATGGCGGCTATCTTAAGCTGGCAATGGAATTCCCGGAGTTTATCGCCTATGTAGAGGAAGTCTGCCAAGAGTTCCGCGTTCTGTATGAGAATATCAAGGGTACAACACCTCACTGCGTAAAGAAGGTCGCGGTACTGAACTGTTGGGGGCGCATGCGGGCATGGGGGAACCATATGGTTCATCATGCGCTGTACTATAAGCAGAACTATTCCTATGCAGGTATTATCGAAGCCTTAAGCGGCGCGCCCTTTGACGTGAAGTTCATCAGTTTTGACGATATACGAGAGAATCCGTCTATTCTGGAGGATATTGATGTAATTTTGAATGTTGGGGACGCTAATACGGCCTACACAGGGGGCGAGAATTGGAAGGATGAAGGAATCCTGACTGCTGTGAAACGGTTTGTACACCGGGGCGGCGGCTTTATCGGAGTCGGAGAGCCGGCAGCTTATCAGTGGCAGGGAAGATTCTTCCAGTTATCAGGAGTCCTTGGCGTGGAGGAGGAGACAGGCTTTACCCTGAATGTGGATAAGTATAACTGGGATGAGCATGCTCATTTTATCACGGAGGATTGTAAGGGAGAGATTGACTTTGGCGAGGGTAAGAAGAATATCTTTGCATTAGAGGGGACAACCGTAATCTGTCAGCGTGATAAAGAGGTACAGCTTGCGGCCAATCGTTTCGGTGAGGGGCGCGGCGTATATATCAGCGGACTGCCCTACAGCTTCGAGAACAGCAGACTTTTGTACCGTGCAATCTTGTGGGCTTCGAGTGCGGAGGAAGAACTGAAGCGGTGGTTCTCCAGTAATTACAACGTGGAGGTTCACGCTTATATTAAGAACGGAAAGTACTGTGTGGTGAATAATACCTATGAGCCTCAGAGTACGACGGTGTATAAGGGCGATGGTTCCAGCTTTGAACTTGACCTTCAGGCTAATGAGATTATCTGGTATGAGATTTAGTTGATTGTATAGAAAAAGAGTGGGGATGACGGTAAATGCTTAAGTGAAAGGTTTACCGTCATCTCCGCTCTTATTTTAAGAGTTCCTGCTCCGCGTTCAGGTAAAGGGTAACGATGGTGTCACGGGGCCTGCTTTCAATACGCACCCCATATTCATTTCCTTCATACAGGCGAATCTTGTTATGAATATTGCGGATTCCAAGCCCCGGGGATTCATGAAAGGCAGAACTGATACCGTTTGAGATATCCTCCTTTAGAAGGCGGTTGATTTCGTCTAATTTTTGGTCTTCAAAACCAATACCATTATCGTG
>CATLIP010000203.1 GCA_949957035.1 uncultured Lachnospiraceae bacterium | reverse complement strand
CACACAGTGTCCTCTCTTTGAAATATGTGAACGCTCCCAATGTATACACCTGCCTTACGCATGCTGCCGCCCAAAATGTAACGGTAAATACAGCCGTCCATATGAGAAAATCAATGAAATCCGGAATCCCCATGGCCCTGTTGGCCATCCACCACAGATTATTATCAAGAATCCCCATCACAGCGCCAAATACAATGACCACGGCCTCCAAAGGAACGCGTAAGATACGCAAGTCTTCCTGACGCCATACCGGAAGCACAGGGAGCAGCCACGCAAGGAGCGCCACCACCAGGACCATAATAATTACAGAATTATTCATCGAGCCTGTGGCATAATATCCTGTATAGCCATAACCGTTTATATAAGACCGCAAATTGTCCTCAGTCATTGCAAAGATGTAGGTCCGGTTCTTAGGCTTCTCTAACCGAATCGTCTCCACTTCTCCCTCATATGCCTCTTCGCCCCCATAAAACGTATCTTCGACTTCTTCTACATAAACTTCTGTCTCCCAGCCCGAATTGTCATACCCATTGATGACCTCCCGGAATGCGACACTCTGCTCTGCCTTATACTCCCCTTCCTTGATCTGAACGTCAATGTCTCCATATTTATCATAGGTAATCACGATCCCCAGGGCAAAAGAAGACAGATTGCTCTCCGACACGGTCTTTTCAGAGTCCGCAGTACTCTTGGCCACATCCTTGTTATCCTCGTCCTTCACACGGTAGTCAAGGAACGGGTAGAGCCTTTCATAGTCAGACATCTTCCCACCGTTCTGCCGCAGGGCAGCCTTCACTTTCTCCAAATCCTTATCCGCCCCATTCTCCAAGTTGTAAAGGATATATCCTGCATCCAGAAATGTCCTTAGAAACTCCTCTGACACCGCCGTGTCATGGGCCACATCTTCCTCAACCGACTCCGAACTCACATACCAGTTCCAATACTGGTTCATCATGCAGACTGCCGGTATCAGAATAGACACCAGAACCAATATGACCGTAATTTTACGGCTGCTTTTCAATCTTGTACCCAACGCCCCACACCACCTTTAAATATTTGGGGTCTTTCGGATTGATCTCAATCTTTTCACGAATATTTCTCACATGAACCATGATGGTATCCGTATTGACCGCCCGCTCATTCCAGACCCGCTCATAAATCTCTTCTGCCGAGAATACCCTCCCCGGGTTCTTCATCAGCAACAACAATATCTTGTACTCAATCGGAGTCAGCTTCACCGGCTCCCCGTCAACGAACGCCTCCACAGAGTCCTCGTTGATTTCCAGTCCCCCGATGGTATGGACATTGGCTCCCTTATCCTTGTCGCCCAGCTTCTCCAGGAATTTCCGGTATCTGCGCATCTGGGAGTTCACCCTTGCCAGCAGTTCCATCGGGGTAAAGGGCTTCGTCACATAGTCGTCCGCCCCCATATTCAGTCCCAGTATCTTATCCACCTCCTCCGACTTGGCAGACAGGAAGATGACCGGGAAGTCATGCTTTTCCCTGAGCTTGATGGTCATCTGGATTCCATCCATCCTTGGCATCATCACATCCACGATTGCAAGATGAATCTCTTCCCGCTCAATGACTGAAAGGCCCTCCACCCCGTCCGCCGCCTGGAATACCTCGTATCCCTGGCTCCTCAGGTATATCTCCACGCCCTCGCGGATTTCCTTGTCGTCCTCCACAATTAACACATGATTAATCTGCTTACTCTCCATCCCTGCTTATCCCTTTCTATGTCGTAAAATCTTCCGGCAAAGCGGCTATCGCTCACATCAACTGCCTCTGCCCTGCAATCTGCGTTGACATTTCTTCCAGAACGGTTCCCCGCTGCGTCAACAGATTGTCCGTTGACATTATACTACATTTCTTCTCATCTTGGTATAACCGAATCCGCGGCGGGTACTGGCATGCCGCTACCCCATAATTATCGAGCCGCACCGTAATCTTTGAAAACGGCAGCGGTATATGGCAGTGGTCCCACTGTCCGGACAGGGAAACGGCCCTTGAATAGGACACCGTAACGCCCAAAAGCTCTGTCCGGCTCTTCTCTGAAAGAAAGTACGTCAGTTTCTTAGGAATATGCCTCGGTCCAAATGGACCGTCCATTGCAATCGCCACGCTCCTTTTCTTATCCCTCAAAGATTCCAAAATATCCTTTAGCGTACCGGCGTTGCAGAACCCATACCCTATCCTGACCGCGTCCTTACCCAGACGTTCCAGAAGATACTGGAAATACTGTCCCTGTTCATCCGGCGTGACCAGGACCGAAACCGCCGCATCCCTTTCCATGGCCCTAAGCGCCAGATTCATTGCAAAACTATCCTCATGCCAGAATCCTATCACATTGTGCCCCCTATAACATTCCGGCTGCTGCCACTCAATCCGTACCGTTTTTTCTAATAATTTCAAATATCCGTAAGAAAGACGCCTCCAGATATTCGTCCCTTTCGTCCTTTCTTCCATTCTCCATCCCTCCATAATTCCACAAAATATCTTGTACTCCCTGTGTTTCACTCTACGCAAATACCTCAAAGACCGCGTCTCCCATGAAATACCCGGCCCCGATAAAAACCGTATTCCAGATTAGGACTCCTAATGCCGAGCTTACCGTATACCTTCCGAAGCCCATGGAAATCATCCCAGCCGGGATGGAAATCAAGGTCCGCATCATCGGCACCAATTTCCCGATGAACACGCCTACCGCCCCTCTCCTTCGCAGCGCCTCTAAGTTCTTCTCAATCAGCCCTTTCTGCCGTGGAAACTTCTTAACATAAAACCGGAAGAACGCATCGCCCCCAAGCCTTCCAAGGAAATACAAGATCCAGCTCCCAAGCACTCCCGCCGCCACCGACAAAAGCATTACCACCGGGAAACTAATCGCGCCCTTTGACGCCCATATTCCTGCCAAAGGCATAATGACCCCGGCCGGAAATCCCGGAAGGTTCATATATTCTAACAAAACAATCACGAACACGAATATAGCTCCATACTCTGTAAAATACTGCGTAAGTGCCTGAACTGACATCATCATCTCCTCCTTTGTTTCTCAGGTTTCCTCTTGATGTTATACATCATACCCAAAAAATATTAAGATGGATGGTATGAAAAACGAAAGATATTCTAAAGAAATCATGAAGGGATACCAAGGAAATAAAAACCTGTTTCCCCGGCATCCCATCTAAAAGAAATGATTTATACAGTCTCGTTTAAATAAATCCCGGACAGAGGAATCCACTTTTCAAGTTCTCCCTTCATCCGCCCGGACATCTCAACCCCCTCTTCCATACAGACCTCCTCCACTGTCTTTGCGCCGAAGATAAGGCTTGCAAGCGGAGCAATACCAATCGTCCCTTCCGCGTTCTCCCGCTTCCCGTCCATCAGCATCACACCGGAAAATTCTGTCCCGGTAAGCGTCACGCATCGATTGTTCTCCTCCACCACCGGGTCCGTCACACAGAAGCAGACTCCCATCAGCGAGCGGAGCCTAAGGGACATCAACATCCGCCGAACATCCACAATCCTCACCATAATCTTAGGGCGCTCTCCGTCCTCCTCCGGGAAATATCCCCTACAGTCAATGATTTCCCCGTTTTGGCGGTAAACTTTGAGCTTTCCGCCATCACTTTCATATTCGTGTATCAGCCTCCGATAATACGCCTCATCCCGAACGGCGAATACCTGATACTCCTCTGCCAGATGCCGGTTGGCAGCCGTAGCCAGCGCAAGGCAGTCCTGCTCTTTTGCATCCGTAATCTCAATACCGGGAACCTCCTCATCCTCCTTGCCATAGAACTTCCCGGACTGCTCATACACAGTTCTGAAATCAAAGGGCAGATAAATCCTCTCCGAGGCCGGCATCAGGAACGTAAAGGACTCCCCCGCCTGATACATATCCCTGAGTGCACGCTTCAAAAGAGCCGCCATATACCCCCGCTTACGGTACTCCTTTTGCGTAGCAACCGCAAAGATATAATTCACATCCTTCCCTCTTCCGTTCAGATACAAACGGTATGGATTCAAATGGAGCATAGAACGAATCTCTCCTTCTTCCTCCACCACATAGATCTGGTTATCCGAAGCCTTCTCCCTATAGTAATAATCCACAAAAGACCGGCTGTCCTCAGAAAATACTTCCTCATACAGCCGCCGGCTGTCTTCATGCTCCGGCAAGTCCAATTTCCTGATATCCATTCGTTTCCTCCTTCTTGCCCTCCAAACTCCTTGTTCTCTCTTCTCTGCCACGAATTTACTTCCCTGCATGGGGACATCCGCCGCATCCTTCACATCTGGCCGCGTCAGGTCCCACGGCATAACTACAGTTCTCGATTCTATCCAGACAAGCCACTGCCTGCGCCGAGATTCCCTCGCCGTTTCCCGTAAATCCCAGACCTTCCTCCGTGGTCGCCTTGATATTCACCTGACTGATATCCAGATTAAGAGTCTTGGCCACATTAATCCTCATTTGCTCAATATGAGGCGCCATCTTAGGCTTCTGCGCAATGATGGTTGCATCAATGTTTCCAATTACATACAACTGCTCCTCAATCAGCTTTCCCACATGGGAAAGCAGCCGGATACTGGAAATCCCCTTATACTCCGGGTCTGTATCCGGAAAATGCTTCCCA
>CATLIP010000202.1 GCA_949957035.1 uncultured Lachnospiraceae bacterium | reverse complement strand
TACCTTCCTTCTTTTTATTTTTCTAACATGGTTGTTCCATGTTATCTACGTTTAAAACTGCCTTTAGCAATACGTTGCATCCAATCTCAATATCCTTATCTTCCGTAAACTCATATCTGGAATGGCTGATTCCCTTTTCACTTGGGACGAAAATCATTCCTGTCGGGAATGTGCCCGCCATAATCAGGGAGTCATGGAACGCGCCGCTTGGAATGACGCTGTAGCCGATGCCAAGCTCTTTTACCGCCTGTTCCACACTGTCCTTCACCCACGCCGTCATAGGCGCCGGCTCATGGAAGGATGTGGGGACAAATGTATAGGAAACTCCATATTTCTTACAGATGTCCCCCAGGGATGCCTGCAATTTTTGTTCGATCAGAGACATGACTTCGTCATCCTGGTCCCTGATCTCCAGGCTGAATGTGCAGGTGCCTGGAATTACATTGACAGAATGCGGCGTCACTTTTATCGTGCCTACAGTTGCAACGGTAAATTCATTGCCGTACTCTGTTGTAACCTCTGGTATCTTGTTGATAAATCCTGCCGCAGCCACCAGCGCGTCCTTACGGTCTGCCATCGCCGTACTTCCGGCATGGTTCGCCTCACCGGTCACTGTGACGTCATAGCGGTTCACGCCTGCGATGGAAGATACGACTCCCACAGACGTATGAGTCTTATATAACCTTGCTCCCTGTTCCACATGGAGCTCTATAAAACAATGGACGGATTTCGGGTCTTTCGCCGCTTTTGGCATCTCTTTGCTTGTGATGCCGTAAGACTGCATGACCTTTCCTCTCTCTTCTCCGTAAATATCTAATTCTGAATCTTTGACTCCCGGATCCTGCCCGCAGATAGCGCTGCTTCCGGTAAGCCCTTTCCCGAACCGGAAGCCTTCCTCATCGGTAAATACAATCACCTCAATGGGGTGCTTGGGGACATATCCTTCCTCCCGGAACGTCTCGCAGACCTCAAGGGCGCCCACGCATCCGAGAACCCCGTCATACTTCCCTCCGTCCGGCACAGTATCCAGATGGGAACCCATAAGGATTGCCGGAAGGCTGTCGTCCTGCCCTGACATACGGCAGATTAAATTGCCCGCCTCGTCTACCCTGCATGCCATGCCAAGCTTTTGAGCCCAGGAAGCAAAGAGTTTTCTTCCTTTTACATCTTCTGCAGAAAATGCCATTCTGGTAAAGGTTCCGTCTTCCTTTTTCCCGCACTGGTAGATTTCCTCTAACCGGGAAACAACTCTTTTTCCGTTTGCTTTCATAGTCGCTGCTTCATCCTCCTTTCATCATTCAGCATATTTCACAAATCCATATCTCTCAATATAGTGAAATTGCATAGAAGAACCCTATTACATATATAAATCTTATCTATAGTTCACATTATAGATAAATAATTAACAATATACATTGGAGAAAAAGGATAAAAAAGGAGATATTCTTTATCCATTTTGGACAAATAATATCTCCTGCGCACTACCTCTTCATATTCTCAATCATCCTATGTACAATCAGCCCGATCCGGACCGCCAGCACTTCGCTTGCATTATTCATGTCAATTCCCGTAATCTTGACGATCCGGTCAATCCGGTACGCCGCCGTCTTGTAATGGATAAAAAGCTCCTGGGCCGTCTTCGTCAAGTTCTGGTTACGGTCAAGGTAGGTATTCAAGGTAAGAATCAGCTCTTGCCTCTGCTGCTTCTTATAATGGAGCAGCTTCTGCAGAGACTCCGGAATATACTCATAAAGTTCCTCCGGATTATCTGCCTTGCACAAGAGCTTAAAGATTCCCATATCGGAAAAAAATACGATGTGATGGTTCTGCTCGGCGCTGCGCTCCTTAAAAATGCCGATAAATTCCAGGGAATCCCGCGCCTCCTTAAAACTGTCCGAAAGTTTAAAAACCCCCTCCACTTCTTTTCCGACGCCGGCGCGGACTTTCAGGTTTTTATTTTTCTGGCAGATTCGTTTCTGGATCTTTTCCACCGTTTCTTTCAGCTCTTTACGGTAATCTTCCTGTTTCTGTTCCGGATATATCTGCTGTATCACGATTACCTGGTCCACGTCATTCCTGACCCTGACGTCTCCGAACTCATTTACCACGGCGTCCCTGAGAATACTGTCGAACTTGAACTGCTCGTTCAGCTTCTCGAACCCCCCGGTACACTCGTTCCACAGCTTGAAAATCAACACCCGGTAATTTGCGTCAACCGGAATCCCCAGGCGCTTGACCTCCCGTTCCAGCTCTTTGCGCGAATGGATATTCCCGTTCAAAATCTGTGTAATGATATCATTCTGGAACTTCTCCTCTAACTCCTCCACCGTGTACTGACGAAACATCTCCTGTTTCAATGCCGTCACTGCATTCTCTACCGCAATATCATCCATATCCCCGAATTGGCTGTTGGACGCCGTTATGACCAGATAGACTCTGCGGTTATACATAATCCTCCACTTCACGATGTACTGGTCACATACCTTTGGCTCTTCGTCCGTCAGGGTGACTTTCTGTCTCAGATATGTATAATTAGAATAAAACTGAGGCTGATATTCCTCTGCATTGTCCGAGATTGCCATCTTCTGCGCGCTGCCTTCCGTTCCCGCCAGATAGTCCATATTCTGGTTAAAAAGAGCGGCAGGATTGCCAATCAGCTTCTCAAGGACATCCAGGATCTTCTGGAGGCTGTCCTCCCCGGAACCACGTAAGAATGACAGAGCCGTAAAGTTATCGTGGGTGGTCTTAAAATACTTGAGCCGCCGGACCTCCTCATTGAACAGCCGCTCCAGAATCGGCCTTAAAATCTCCCTGAAGGACAGCTCGAACGCCACTTCCAGAACCGGAACTGCGTATTCTTCCGCAAATTCCAGAATATACTTTACCTTCTCTTCAATGTCATCCACGTCGTTCCCACGCTTTATCACGATGGCGCTGACCCTTTTTTGCGCCAGTTCCCGAAAATAACTGTCAAATTCCTCCGATGTACAGAACTGGAACGCATAGAATCGTGTCAGCAACACTTCCCCGCCGCTAATAAATTTCACGATGTCCGGCGCTTCTATGATTGTTGCGCCCTTAATCTCATTGCCAAGGCCCGCCGCGCCGCCCAGAAGTTTTGCGCCGCTGAATATGTCGATATTCAGCATCTCTTCTACACTTAATCCCATAATGTACGTTCCTCCTCATAAGTTCTATTTTATCACATACGGGGCGGCTCTACAATCGAAAATATAGACTGAAAGATTGGCTACAGCAATGACGCCATGTATAAAGGCAGGTAAACAATCCCGTCTTCCTCTTTTAAATCCCCTGAGTGGAGCACATAAGGGATATAGAGCTGCTCTTTGTACTTTTCCCTGAATTTTCTGAGAGAGCTTAACGTATAATTTTTGCCGGACTTGACTTCAATAGGTGAAATATTATGCCGGCTGCTGATTTTACTCTTGGCAAGCAGAAAATCAATCTCCATACGAGAACTTGCGTCATTACGGTCAGAATTAGAATAAAAATATAATTTGTGCCCGCTCATGACAAACATCTGGGCAACCATATTCTCTACAACCATTCCCATATTGACTTCTAATTTATCCAACAACAGTTTTTTATAAATCCTTTCACTCACGATTTCATTTTCATCAAAAACCTGGCTGATAAGAAGCCCTGTATCCCCCATATAACATTTCAAAAGCGTACGGTCCCGGTTCAAGCTAAGTCCGAGGCTTGGTTCTGTTGCATTATAACAGTGGTTGACAATCATGGCGTCTGATAACCAGAACATAGCGTCCTTGTATTCATCAAAACGCGCCCCTTCTTTCAAGGAAGAAAGCTTGAAATGCCGATTCTGGTTCTTTAGCTGAGAAGGAAGCTCATCAAAAATCATCTCTACCTTCATCTCATATCCTTTGGCATGCTTGCGGATGTCCTCCCGGTAGAGATTTAAGATTCGTCTTTTTACTATATCCACCTCGTCGAAATCACCGGTTTCCACATATGCCTCCACAGCCTGGGGCATCCCCCCGACAATTAAATACTGGCGGAACAAATCCATTGCTTTTCTGTGTAATGCCTGTCCCAGCGGTCGTTTATTGCCATAACAGTCGCGGATAAGCTCCATCATCATCTCGTTCCCTACAGCCCACAGGAACTCTTCAAAATCCATTGGATACATATTCATATGGTCTTCCTCGGACGGAATCAGGATGTCCTTCACATTCTCCCGGATGGAAATAAGAGAACCGGTTTCGATATAGTCATAACGCCCGTCTTCGACAAGATATTTGACAGCGCTTCTCGCCCTTGGGAACAACTGCACTTCATCCAGGACAACCAAAGACCTTCTCTCATGAAGCCGGACTCCGTATAATGCCGTAAGCTTCAAAAAGAATGAATTCAAATTGTCAAGGTCATGCAGAAATATATCTTTCACTTGCTCATCAGCCTTATTGATATCAATCAAAATATAGGAATCATATTCTGACTCTGCAAATTCTTCTACGATATAGCTCTTCCCGACACGCCGGGCGCCCTGTATCAAAAGAGCGCTTTTTCCATTACTCCGTTCCTTCCATTGCAATAATTTATCATACATTTTTCTGCGCATAAATTCACCCCCATATCTATCTCTTTTCT